>DPRZ01000057.1 GCA_003538525.1 Neisseriales bacterium | reverse complement strand
ATTTGACACATTAACATAGGATAGGTTAAATGATTAATTTACCAGATTATTTTGCACGGATTGGCTATAGTGGAACTAGTGAAGTTAGTCGCGAAACTTTATTTGCGATTCATCGCGCGCATGCGTTGAGCATTCCATTTGAAAATCTAGCGTTGTTTGAGACCTGCTTAGACCGTGATCAACCGATTAAACTTTATGCTCAGTCGTTAAGCAATAAGTTGATTCATCAACGCCGTGGCGGTTATTGTTATGAAACCAATGGCTTGCTGGCTTTAGTTTTGGAACAGCTCGGTTTTAACGTGACTAGATTAGTTGGACGGGTTGAGCAAATGATTGATCATCAATTACTCTTAATTACGTTAGACGATAGTTTATATTTAGCGGGTGTTGGATTGGGCGGTAACGGTTTAATTGAGCCCTTAGCGTTTATTGTCGATGCCACGGTCAAACAATTTGCCGAAACCTTTAAACTGATTTTTAGTGATGGTGCTTATGTATTACAGGTGTTAATCAAAGATGCGTGGAGTAATTTATACTCATTTAGGCTAAATCCATATTTACCAATTGATTATGAGCCGTTAAATCACTATATTGCCAAATTTCATCCATTTCTGACCAAGAATCGAGTTTGTACGCTACCAACTCCAGAGGGGCGGATTATCTTAAACAATAATGAGCTAAAAATTCGTCAATTTGGGCAAAATCAAGCGACGCTAATTCCCGAGTCGGCATATTTGGCAACCTTGAAAGAATATTTTAAGATTGATTTACATCTCGACACACAATTTAAATAATTGAGCTGATGCAGCATCTGCCGAGTTTTCAAATTCGCTAGGCTGCAGTTTGATTTTTGTCATAAAGTATCTTAGTTTCCTTGAGGATATGCTCGTTGTTGCGCCAATTCTTGAATTCAAGTGCATAACCTCCGCTAAAATTATTTTTATACTCAATAAAAATATTGTATAATCTCCACCATGGAACTTAATTTGATCTCCTGCTTGCGCGGTTCCATTAAAATTTTGCAGCTAAACGGAGAATAGAAATTAACCTTTCTATTGATTTTTAAGTATCTCTACTTTTATTTCCTCTTTTTTCCTGCAATTTTAATTGAACCTATCGCGTGAAGCTCCAAACTGACCGTACAATTTAATTTTACAGGATATTCTTATGAAAAAACTTCTTTTAAGCGTGATTTGTGCTGGTGTTAGCGTTAACGTACTGGCAAATGAAACGATTACGATTGGTGCGTCGTCAGTGCCGCATGCCGATATGTTGCGTTTTATTAAACCAACTCTTGCCAAACAAGGCTATGATCTTAAAATAACCGAATTCTCCGATTATATTACCCCTAATATTGCGGTACTTCAAAAGCAATTAGATGCGAATTTTTTCCAAACTAAACCGTATTTAGCGCAATATAATAAAGATCATCAGAGTGATTTAGTCGATTTGGTTGATGTCCATCTTGAGCCTATGGGCGCTTATGCGGATGCGCGTGAAGTTAAATTTATTAAGAGTAAAAAAGCCAGTGATTTAATTCCAGGCAGTAAAATTGCGGTTCCCAATGATCCAACCAACGAGGGGCGAGCGTTGAATATCTTAGAAGCAAATGGCGTAATCAAAGTAAAAGCTGGCGTTGCTCTGCCAACCAAAAAAGATATTATTGCCAATCCGTATAAAGTCGAAGTGATTGAATTAGATCCAGCAATGTTACCGCGGGCCTTAAAAGGAAATCAAGTTGATGTAGCGCTAATTAATTCAAATATTGCCATGCAAGCTGGACTTAATCCAACTAAAGATGCGATTATTGTTGAAAGCAAAAGTAGTCCTTTTGCAAATTTAGTTGCGGTGCGTTCTGATGAAGTTAATTTACCTAAAATGAAAGCTTTAGCTAAAGCCTTAACCTCACCTGAAATGAAAAAATTTATTCAACAACAATATCACGGCGCAGTTGTTGCGGCATTTTAAAGCTAAGGATTTACTTAGCCAAAGGATAATCAGACTATGAACAAATTAAATTTGTCGTTAATTACATTAAGTGTACTACTGAATGCTTGTTCACCTGCAAAGCCTGCAACGCCGCCACGGGATAGCATTCGGATTGCTTTGGGTGCAACTCCAGCTACACTTGATCCAACCTTAATACAAGATTTGGAGGCAAATGGGGTTATTGATAACCTTTTTGCGGGATTGGTGGATTTTAATAATTCAAATCAACCGATTCCTGGTTTAGCCGAAAAATGGGATGTTTCAGCCGATGGAAAAACTTATCGGTTTGTCTTACGGCAGAATTTAAAATTTTCCGATGGAACTCCATTGACCGCGCAAGATGTTTTGAATACATTTTATCGCTTGGCTGATCCACGTAATGGTGCTGGTTACGCTTATTTGCTCAGGAATTTAGTTAATGGTGACGATGTTGTAGCGGGTAAATTAGCCTTGAATCAATTGGGGATTTCTGCACCAGATGCTAATACGATTGTGATGCACTTAACCCATAAAAATAGCAGTTGGCTTGACATATTAACCTTACCTTGTTTTGATGTAATTAAGTTCAGTACCATTTCGACTTATGGCGCTGCATGGGTTAAACCCACGCATATTGTAACTAGTGGCGCTTATACGCTGGTAAATTATGTGATGAACGGTGAAATGAAATTGGTCAAAAATAAATATTATTATGCCGAGAGTCAAGTTGCCATTGAGAATGTTTTATTGCAAACTGAAGCCAACCGAACCAGTGAATTTAACGCCTATCGGAGTGGCGCCTTGGATATGACCTCAAGTGTGCCGATGGATATTGATCCAAGTTTAAAACAAAAATATCAAGCTGAATTTAAGCGCGGTCAATATGAAGCCTTAGTTTTTTATGATTTTAATAATGCCGCGGCACCGTTGAAAGATAATCTTAAATTACGTCAAGCCTTAACTATAGCCGTAGATCGTGAAATGTTAGTTAATAAGATTATTAATGATGAGTTGCGCAGTCCGCTTTATTCAACTGTAACGGCGACGATTGATAATGGCGCATATCAGGATATTGCTTATAGCTGGCAGAAATTACCGCGTGCTGAGCAAATTAAATTAGCCCAACAACTTTATCGCGAGGCAGGTTATAGCCCAAAACATCCATTGGAAATTAAGTTACTCTACAATAGCGATGAGGGTAATAAAAAACGTAGTTTGGCATTAGCTGCAATGTGGCAGCAAGTGCTGGGGGTTAAGACTATTGTGAGTAATCAAGAGTGGAAGACTTTTTTGGTGAGTCGGCATAAAGGTGATTTCCAAATTGCGCGCGATGGTGCAAATGTTGATTATAATTCGGTTGCGGCATATGCTCAAATGTATGTGTGTAAGAGTCCACAAAATAATTCGCAATATTGTAATCCAGCCTATGATAAATTAGTTAATCAAGCTGAACTAAGCACTACCTCAGCGCAAAAAGTTGCGTTATATAAACAAGCCTTAGGCGTAGCGTTGAATGATTATCCAATTTTGCCACTTTATCAGCCAACCTACACTAAGCTGGTTAAGCCCTATGTTTTAGGTTATAATCCTGAGTCTAATCATTTGGCACGCTTTCAAATTAAGTGGTTTAGTCTGAAACCTTGATTGAGATTTTTTGCTGGTAAAAGTAATTAG
Organism: Neisseriales bacterium; assembly: GCA_003538525.1. Classification (GTDB taxonomy): domain Bacteria; phylum Pseudomonadota; class Gammaproteobacteria; order Burkholderiales; family UBA11063; genus Aquella. The sequence continues at coordinate 1,097 of DPRZ01000057.1, read as the reverse complement.
CCAAAATTTTAATTGGAATAAGTTACATTAATTCTGAAAGAGAAGCTATCATTTTAAGTGTATTTTTATCGACCACTAAGCAGAATTGGTGCTGCATTCACGCGCCAATTCGATGCATGCGCTACCATTATGCTCGCGCTATTCGTGTGAGCGGTGACTTACAATTAAGCATTAGTTCAGCCAATTTAGCTAAACTAGAGTTACACCATGCGGCGTGATTTTTTTATCAATCGACCAATTTTAGCGGCTGCAATTTCGTTATTTATTTGTTTATGCGGAATTGTGGCATTGTTTAAACTGCCTGTTAGCCAATTTCCCGAAATTTCACCGCCTTCAATTTCAGTGCGTGCCTCATTTCCTGGAGCCAATGCCGAAACATCTGCCAAGGTAGTAGCTGCGCAAATTGAGGAACATCTCAACGGCTTATCGAATTTACTTTATATGACCACCAACACCTCTTCAACGGGCGGAATTAATATTCAGCTAACCTATGAAGTTGGTACTAATTTAGACAACGCAATTAATGAAGTCCTCAATCGTTTATATGCGGCAAAAGCGGTTCTGCCTGCAATTGTTCAAAAAATGGGGATTAACGCGCGTAAAAGCTCCTCTGATAGTTTAATGACGCTGGCGTTTTATTCCGATCCCTATCTTAATCCAACTTGGGTGAGTAATTATTTACAGCGGGTGGTGATGAATGATCTCTACCTAATTCCGAGTGTGGGCAATGTTTCGGTACGTGGTGCAGGAAAATATTCAATTACTGCATGGCTGGACCCAAATAAAATGGCGCGCTATAAACTTGGCATGAGCGAAGTCGCAGCTGCGATTAATGATCAGAATCAAGAATATGTGATTGGGCGAAGTAATAGTAGCCCAGCTGCAGATGCGAGCAAAATTACGCTAAATTTGATTGGTCAGCAAATGTATAGCACGGCGGCTGAATTAGCCAATACGATAGTTCGAAATGATGGTAATCAAACTATTCGCATTAAAGATTTTGCACGGGTAGAATTAACCTCGAATGACACCACAACCATGGCAAACACCAATTTTATTGATGAATCAGGTGCGTTTAAGCGTTATCCCATTACAAC
>DPRZ01000042.1 GCA_003538525.1 Neisseriales bacterium | reverse complement strand
ATATAATTGAATAATATGCTATTTTAACATGCAGAATACTACTAAAAATGGTAAAATAATGCTTTAAACCTTGCAATATCAGTGAGCAAAAAAGCATGAAACCACGTAAAATAGAAGATAAATTTCAACCAGAATTATTAAAGATTCAATTAATCCATTTATTGGATATGAAGCATAGTTTGGTTCAATTAGCAGATAAATTTAACTGGACTAAAATTGATGAATTGTGTAGTGCAAAGTTTTGCAAAAATAATGGACGAACTGCATTACCGAGCAGGATGGTAGTAGGTTTATTGTTACTCAAGCAAATGAATGATTTATCTGATGAAGAGGTCTGTGCTAAGTTTATTGAGAATCCATACTTTCAATATTTTTGTGGTAATAAGTATTTTGAACATAAAATTGGCTTGACCAGTGAAAGTCTGACCAATTGGCGTAAACGCCTTGGTAATGAAATCTTTCAGCAGATTTTAGTGGAAACAATAGCTTTGGGATTAGCGGAGGAAGTGATTAGCCCAAAGGAGCTTAGCGAAGTAATTTCTGATACCACGGTACAGGAGAAAAACATCACTTACCCAACTGATGGTAAATTACTTTGCAAAGCTTTAGAACAAGTTGTTGAGCTTGGTTTAGCTTGTGGAGTTAAGTTTCGTCAAACCTACAAGCGCACAGCTCCGAGACTAAAAAACAATGCGGCACGATTATCACATGCAAGAAAACCAGCTCAAGCCAAGCGAGAAACTAAGCGTCTACGTACCTTACTTGGTCGGGTGATTCGTGAATCTGAGCGCCAGATTGAGAATTTGAAGAATGTATCGCAAGGCTTACTCCAGCAATTTAAAGACAAAATAATAGTAGCTAAGCAAGTCTTTGAACAAAAGCGTGATAGTAAAGATAAAATCTACTCAATCCATGAACCAGAGGTGAGCTGCATTGCTAAAGGCAAAGCACATAAGAAATATGAATTTGGTAGTAAGGTTGGAATTGTGAGTACAATTAAAAATAGCTTTATTCTAGCAGTAGATTCATTTAGCGGTAATCCTTATGATGGTAAAACTTTAAGTGATCTTTTAATTCAAACTGAACTAAACACTGGAGAAAATATCACAACGGTTGTTTTAGACAAAGGTTACCGAGGTTGTAAGAAAGCACATCCAGAAATAAAGGTTATGCTCTCGGGCGATAGAAATTTAAGTCCCTCAGAGAAAAAGAAACTAAAGCAACGAAGTAAGATTGAACCAACAATTGGGCTAATGAAGTCAAAATGTAGGATGGATTTGAATCGCTTAAAGGGCAGCATTGGTGATAAACTGAATGCTACCTTGGCAGCTGTTGCCTATAACCTAAGGATGATCCTAAGGGTTATTTTTTACTTCATTATTTATTGCTTATTTTTGCAAAATATCCAGAAAGAATAATAGCTAGAAAATCCGGCTGGTAAATATTGTGGGTTATTTAGCATCAACTCGCTAATTTACTCTACATCGCAAAATAAGCCGTTAGATAAACCAAACTTCATAAATCGATAAAACGCAGCTCTAGTAAATTTAATCTTATAATCATAAACTGAATTAATTACATGATTTAAATTCATCAATTGCTAATGTGAATTAACTTGATAACAATAACACTCAACTTCTAGAACCAATCCGAAAGGTATATCTGTAGATCATAGCGATGAAAAAAATATTCATATTTGCGATATTAATTAAATCCGGTCTTGCGGTTAACTTATTTCCGTATCATAGTATTAATAACCGTCTGAATTCACAATCACAGAAAAATATAGATTTATATAAATTATTAACCACCAATATTTGCCATAACGATCGCAACATTAAAGTATCCCAGAAAATCACAGCAACTACTAACAATTATAATCTAACGACCTTGATGAATTCATATTCTACTTTAGCCCTAAATCTAAGCCATGTATTCTTAGCTCAACAGCAACCAATAGCTAAATCTCCTGCTCAATGTTCAACTGATAACGCAGCTCGGCAACAACTATTTTCAGCCAAAATAGCTTTAGCTATATTCGATAATGACAGAAAATACAAAGTCCTTATCAGCAATTTTTCGGGACAAAATATTCAAACCATCGTGAGTAGTAAGGCGCCAATTACATCGCTATCTTGGAACGCATCAAACACTAGCCTCGCTTACGTCTCTTATGAAAATGGAAAACCAATTATTTATGTTCAAAATGTTTACACAGCTCAACGTTATATTGTTGCAAATTTCGATGGTTCGAACTCATCACCTGCGTTTGATGGTAATTCATTATTAGTTTCATTGAGTAAAGACTATGGAACACATATTTATCAAATAGATTTGCACAATTACACAGCCCAAAAAACGGCACTCCCACTTGTAAGCACAGATTCAATCGATACCGAAGCAGATATTGGCAATGGAAATTTAATCTTTACATCCAACAAAAACTCTAAACCTCAAATATATCTTAAATCAAAAAATACTGCTCAAGCCAAACAAATATCAATCGGACTAAATAATACCACTGGACGAATCTCAGGCGATGGTTCAAAAATATTATATATTCATGGTAGTCGCGGTCAATATGATCTGATGTATTACAATCTAAAAACTGAAGTAACCCGCAAAATTGACTCAGGTAAAATATTGTCAGGAAGTTTTGCAGCAGATAATACTACAATCGCATATATTAAAAATAATCAAGTTGTTATATATAATTCAAATTATAACAATACTGCGCCGATGGCTAATTTAAGAGCTAGAGAATTTTTTGATGTTAAGTTGTCAAAATAGCCATTATCTAAAAATTTTAATGTTTATCAACCTAAATTTAGCACAAGCTATCAAACTAATTTAGTAAACTATGGGGACACAATTTTTGAGATTACCCACACTAAACAGGATAAATCTTTATTTTTTTATTGTAAGCTAAAATTTTGCAAACGCTGTTGCAGCACTAACAATTCTAAAGCCGCCGCAGTTCCTGGCACAGAATAACCATCAGGATAACTAGTGTATGATTTTCCACTTGGTAAATTTGTAAAGTTATTATGATTTGGAGTCATTGCAGTTTTTAAATAAGCTGACATGCCATAATTAGTTAAATTAACTGGACGAACTACTACTTGTTGTGCATTATTTGCCACAAAATCTTCAATTAATTGACGAAATTTAAGATCTGAGGTCAAATTATAATTTTCCAAAAACAAACTAAAATATTGCCAATAAGCCAAACGAAAGGCAATTCCATCGCCGTCTGCAAACCAACCATTTGCTTGCAGGTAGCCATAATCATCCCAAAAGCCAGCATGTTGCAAGCTTAAAGCATAACTTGCCACCACCAATTTCTTGGCAAATTTAAGATACTTGGTCTTTCCTGTTAGCTGTGCTAAAATTGCCATCCCAGGCAAAACTACACCTTGATTATAAGTGAAGATTTGATTTACAACTTTACCATTTGAGTCTTTATTGCTCACATCCAAATCGCGCGTAATTACGCCATCCATTAATAAACCATCTGAATTTAACTTATCAAAGTAAGCTAAAAAATAACCATCTGCAACCGATTGAGTATCCCTTAGTACTCGTGTATAATCGTATTGTGGATCATCTTCACCATACTTAAATTTAATTAACTTCGCTAACCGCGCACCAGCGGTGACATAGAGCGAATTTGAAATAGTTGATTTATACTCCGCGGCTTGACCAACGCCACTAAACCACATGACACTTTTCGCACCTGGAGTCGCAATTTCGTTGATATAGTCATCGCGTGTAATTCCATCAACGAATATTTTATACGCATAATCGAGCATTTTGGTTAAATTGGGATCTTCTGGATTACTCACCAATAATCCCTCGGCATAACTAAGGAAAGCATTTACCCACCATAGTCGATCATCAATATATAAACAATGCACGGTACTCTGACAAAGCGATTTTTGCTCATTAGGTGGGAACGTATCCCAATTATTAACCCGATACACCGCATCCAAAAAACTTTGATAGTCAGGATATTTAGAGCCACTCTGAATAGCTAAATTAGGCAAGAAATCATGAAATTGTCCCAAATAATTACGGTTCACATCAATCATGCTTCCAATTACCAACGGAACTTGCCAACGCTGATATTTAAAATCTGGCGAACCTAAATTATCTTGACCAGCAAAAATCCCTTGTTTAAAGAAAAGTCCATAAATGCTATTTTTTAATTGATTAATTTCAATAACTTGTTGAGCGTTTGCTGATTCAATATGACTTGGCTGGAGCAATAAATTATTATCAGTGCTTAGCGCATTTAACACGTGACCTCGTGAGTTATACCCAAGTGAGCTACTACTACACGCAACGATCAGGCAGGCAGGCAGCATTAAAATAATCAATTTAAATTTATTCATATTTTCACCACTCCACAATTAAGGATTGAGATTTCATAAAACTAGTATGGCGACACCATCATCTTTTAAAGCATTGGCACTAACAACCATAACTCACAAAATCTAATAAATTATTTCTGGGTTTAGACGTTAAAAAACTGGCAAAATGCCAGCTTAATTGAAACAACTTTCTTAGTGTTCAAGATTGGTTTTACTTTTGCTGCCCCACCACAGGATTAGCAATCCAACCAAAATCATTGGGAAGGAGTAAAATTGCCCCAAAGAAAAGCCTGTCGCTTGAACCACACCAGTTGCAAAAGAATCAGGTTGACGGAAGAACTCTAGGAAAAAGCGCGCAAGGCCATAACCGATCATAAATACACCCGAGGTTTGCCCTAGCTTACGTGATTTACGCGTAGTATAAATTAACAAAATTAAAAATAACAACACACCTTCAGTTAAGGCTTCATAAATTTGCGATGGATGACGTGGTAACATTGAACCAGACTGAGGAAAAACCATCCCCCACGGCAAAGTTAAACTACAAAAACGTCCCCATAATTCACCATTAATGAAATTACCAATTCGACCAAATAATAAGCAGATTGGCACAAATGGAGCCACAAAATCTGAAACGACAAAAAAATTACTCTTAATCCGCCGACCAAATAAATACAGTGCAACAAAAACCCCTATCATACCGCCATGAAATGACATTCCACCATCCCAGGTTTGCAATATTTTAAATGGATTGGCAAGGTAAAATGCTGGCTGATAAAATAAACAAAAACCTAAACGCCCACCAACTACGGTACCAATCACGACACTTAATAAAATATCATCCAACATTTTTTCAGTTAAAACTGGATGACCATATTTCCTAATTCGCCATTTACCTGCATATAAAAAGAACATAAAACTAAGCACATACATTAAACCATACCAGTGAAATTTAACTGGACCTAGACTAAGTGCAACTGGGTCAAATTGAGGATACATTAACATACTAACAACACCATATAAAATTAATTAGATTGAAGCGATGCGGAATTAAACTTACCAGTTCCCGCCCAAACATAAAATACCACACCGATTATTATCATCGGAATGGAATATAACTGCCCTAAAGAAAGTCCTGTAATTTTTACTACCGCAGTCGCAAACAGATCTGGTTCACGGAAAAACTCCAAGCCAAAGCGAATTACGCCATAGCAAATGACAAACAAACTACAGGTTTGCCCAATTGCGCGTGGTTTACGAATATACCACAACATAATCACAAATAATAAGACGCCTTCAGCTAAAGCTTCATAGATTTGCGAAGGATGACGTGGAAATGGTCCGCCATCTGGGAAAAGCATGCCCCACGGTAAATTTGGATCACATAAGCGCCCCCACAATTCACCATTAATAAAATTACCAACCCGCCCAAAAAATAAACCAATTGGTACTAAGACACTTGCAAAGTCCATTAACAATAAAAAGCTACACTTTAGTTTACGTGAAAAAAAATAAACACCGAGGCAAACACCAATTAATCCGCCATGAAACGACATTCCACCGTCCCAGGTTTTAAATAAATCCAAGGGATGTAGCAAATATATTTCGGGACGATAAAATAAGCAATACCCTAACCTCCCGCCTAAAATAACCCCCAGTGCGCCGTAAAATAAAAAATCATCCATCATTTCAGGAGTTAAAACAGGATGACCATAATGTTTAATCCGCCATTTACCGACATACAAGAAACACAAAAACCCCAGCAAATACATCACGCCATACCAGTGGATATTAAATTGACCGATACTTAGTGCGACAGGATTAATCGACGGGTAAATTAGCATAAGTTCAGATGTCCTTAATTGATTATTTTTTATAAGTTAGTTATTCTACCCGATAACTAAGTTTTTTGCTACAATATACACTTTGTTAATCTATTTAAAACCTACAAGGAGTTGTTATGAAAGCACCCGTTCGTGTTGCTGTGACTGGCGCAGCTGGTCAAATTAGCTATAGTTTGTTATTCAGAATTGCCAGTGGTGAAATGCTTGGTAAAGACCAACCAGTAATTTTGCAATTACTAGAAATTGAACCAGCTATGAACGCACTTAAAGGTGTGATTATGGAATTGGAAGATTGTGCATTTCCACTAGTTCAAGGAATCATTGCCAGCCATGACCCAATGATTGCTTTTAAAGATATTGATATTGCTCTTTTAGTTGGCGCACGCCCACGTTCAAAAGGTATGGAACGTAAAGACTTATTGGAAGCCAATGGTGCTATTTTCACAGTGCAAGGTAAAGCCCTTGCTGCTGTAGCTAAAAAAGAAGTTAAGGTTTTAGTTGTTGGCAATCCAGCCAACACTAATGCATTAATTGCTTTAAAAAGCGCCGCAGGATTAAATCCACGCAACTTTACCGCAATGTTACGTCTTGATCATAACCGCGCCTACTCACAATTAGCCGCTAAAACCGCTAGTCACACCACAGAAATTAATAAAATTGTAGTTTGGGGTAATCACTCAGCAACCCAGTATCCAGATATTTCTGCAGCTACGGTCAAAGGAACTGCGGCAAGCGATTTAGTTGATCAAAATTGGTTAGTAACTGACTTCATCCCAACCATACAAAAACGTGGCGCTGCAATTATCGACGCACGTGGATTATCATCAGCGGCATCAGCTGCAAATGCTGCAATTGAACATATCCGTGATTGGGTACTTGGCACTAAAGAAGGTGAATTTGTCAGCATGGGTGTACCATCAGATGGTAGTTATGGCATTCCTGAAGGTGTTATTTATGGATTCCCATGTAGCTGTAAAAATGGCGAATACACGATTGTTCAAGGCTTAGCCGTTAGCGAATTTAGCCGTGAACGCATGAATGCAACTTTGCAAGAATTAACTGAAGAACGTGATGCAGTTAAACATTTATTAGCTTAAGCACGCGCTACAATTATAAATAAAGCCAGATTTAAATCTGGCTTTATTTTTTGTCTAATGACAGTCATCTGGATCAACCGAGGCATCACAGATATAGACTTTAAAATCAGCACCACTAACTTTAACCGCATTTGATAAAGTAATTGCGCTCTCTGTATCAGACTTAGCATACGATCCAGTATAATGTGAATATGAACGATCTGCCGCAAATAAGAAGCCCTTATTCCCATTCCAATAACCAGAGTTATTTTTCAAATCTACGCGCGTAGATAATTCACCAGTGTGTTTATAAATTGCAGTACATTTTTTACCAGTTCGCACTTGATTAATCTCGCGAGTTGGCCCAACTGTTAGCCAAGCTTGATCAGATAACGCGTCACCATCGGCTAAAAAATAACCTTGTAAAGTTACCGCAGTTTTAGACTTATTTACAAACGTAAACGTACAATCTGCAAACGCCGCATTAACCACTAACGCAGAAAGCAATGCACACAAAGACAATTTTTTTTTCATTACACATCCCCTAAAGATTAATTAAGTTTTAAAGCACTATTTTAACAAATAACCAGAAAAGAATATAGGCTAATATATAATAAATGATACTAATTAACACACTTAGTCAAAAAAATTCAATTATCACAATAATAAACCATGTCATAATCCACACTAAATAACCATAAAAGTATTCAATTATTTCATTATTTTTTAAGCACCACACATGCAGTGCGACGAAATACAACACTACATCTTGATTAATTTAATTATATCATATGACTCATGCCAAAATAACATTTTGCAAACCATTTTGATTTGCAATTGCCGCCAATTTCTCCATATACTCATCACTTGGAGCTACTGCGCTAAGTAAATTCTGACGAACACCATGTGCACAAAACTTAATTAACTTGTAACGAATTTGCGGATTTAGCCGAGCAATTATTTGGCTGACCTGATTAACTGTAGCTTCATTCTCCAATAGCTCAGGCACAATTACGCTACATACCTCATAAAGCTTATTTTTAGTGACTAGAAATGTCAAATTTTCCAAAACTTTTTGATTACTTTGCCCGGTTAATTTCAGATGCTCATCTAAAGCAAAAGCCTTAACATCGAGAATAACCGCATCACAAAGTGCCATAAATTCTGGGAAATCAGAGTAAGAACGCGAACCATTAGTTTCGATACAAGTACTCAATCCTTCTTTTTTGACTGCCGCAAATAGTTCAGTCATAAATTCAATCTGTAAGCTACACTCGCCACCAGAAACGCTAATTCCAGTAATTAAATCACGGTTTGGCATAATTTTTGCCATAACTTCTGCTACCGTTAAACTTAAAGCTTTTGGAAAGCTATTTTTATCACAAACATTCAAGCACTGATCACAATCATTACACAACTGCGAATTAAATTCAACCCCAGAATCGCCAATCGTTAAAGCCCCAGTCATACAGCTATCGATACAACGCCCACAACCGACACAACGACTAATCATTTCAGAACTATTGCAATACAAACAGTTAAAATTACAGCCCTGCAAAAAAATAACACAGCGTTCACCAGCACCATGCAGTGAACTTGACGGCAAAATCCGATTAATTAAACCTTTAAAATTAGTCATAATTTATTTCCTTCAATATTTATAATCTACTCTACAACTACACCAATGGTAAAAAATTCACTAGTGCTACAATTTTTTTACTCTATTAAATTAGCTTAAATCAAAAAAACAATTAGCTGATGCAAGATTTTATCACAAGAGCAATTAAACTAAATCTTCATAGACTATTTTTTAACGTTGCGAATTTCTACACTTATCAACTTTGTCCACTAAATTTTTAACTAAATTCAATAAATTAGTACAAAAAATCACGTTACATACTTAATTTTAATAAACTTTTAGGTTAAAATAATTACCTCATAATTAATCAAACACAATAACTAATTGGGAGTTACTCTAAAATGCGAACGTTTATTGCTTACTTGAGATTTGGAGCAGTCATCGCTAGCATGGCAATAATGGTGCTAGCCGTTATTTTAATCCAACCATTTTCTTTATATTTTGTCCAATGGCAAGTCCGAAAATTATGGACACGCTGTTTAATTGGCGCAACAGGTGCCAAATTACATATTCACGGTTATCCACTTAATGCTCATGAGTTAGCCAATTCGATGATGGTATCCAATCATATTTCATGGATGGATACGGTTGTGATGTTACGCTTGCATTTTGTCCGCTATATCGGGAAAATTGAAATGTTAAATTGGCCAATTCTAAAAAATGTCATTAAGGCAGGCGGCACAATTTTCATTAACCGTAAAAACAAAAAGAATCTCTTAAGTGTTAATCAAGAAGTAGCTAAATTACTACAAAATGGTGCCACGATTGGGCTCTTTCCCGAGGGTAAAACCAGTTTTGGTACTACCGTGTTGCCATTTAAAGCGCCGATTCTTGAGGCTGCGCGCATGGCAAATAGCAAAATATACCCTATCGTATTAAGCTATCGTAAAAACGATAATGAACTAGCTCAAGAAGTTTCATTTGCCAATGTAGGCTGGTTAACCACCGTCATGAATACCTTACGTTTACGCAATCTAATTATTAATGTTACTGTCTTACCTCCAGTTATGGCACTAGATTTTAGCGATCGTGAAAGCTTAAGTGAGTACCTGCATCAAGAGATTAGTAAATCCTATCAAAGCCAACAAGATTTCGCTAACTAAACACTTATAACTGCCCAGAGTTTCAAGCCTGGGCAGTTTTTGCAAATAACGCTGCAGAATAATTTTAACCAGCTAAGGTCAGCTAAGGTATAATCAAGGATTAACAATAATATTAACAAGGTGAAATAATGAAAATTTTAGTTTTAAACTGTGGTAGCTCTTCTTTAAAATATCAATTAATCGACATGAGTAATCAACAGGCTATTGCTAGCGGTTTAGTCGAACGTATTGGCCTAGATGGAGCGATTTTGACCCATCGTAAAGGCGCAGATAAATTTGTTCTTGATCATGAAAAACAACTAGCCAATGGCTTAGTGATTACCAATCATAAAACTGCCGTTGCATTAGTTATCAAAGCGCTGACCTGCGATAAAATTGGTATTATTAAATCCATGGATGAAATCAGCGCAGTTGGTCATCGTGTGGTTCATGGTGGTGAAAAATATGCGTCATCGGTTATCATTAATGCGGACGTAATGAAAGTGTTAAACGAATGCTCGAAACTAGCACCATTACATAATCCTGCCAATATTACGGGAATTATGGCTTGCCAAGAATTAATGCCAACCACCCCGATGGTCGCAGTCTTTGACACCGCATTTCACCAAACCATGCCAGTTGAAGCCTATATTTATTCATTACCTTATGAAATCTACACCGAACACAAAGTTCGCCGTTATGGTTTTCATGGAACTTCACATAAATATGTTGCCAATGAAGCGGCAAAACTGCTCGGTAAAAACTTAAATGAATTAAAAATAATTACCTGTCATTTGGGTAATGGCGCATCGGTTGCCGCGATTAAACATGGTAAAAG
>DPRZ01000076.1 GCA_003538525.1 Neisseriales bacterium | reverse complement strand
TTTGAGAAAAGCATCTTGAGACGCTTAGCTAAACTAAATATCTTTGCCGGTGTGCGTATAATCTCCCAACCTTGCGGGAAATACGCTATTGGTGGTATAATGCCCAAATATTTTGTCTTAAGATACGTCATCTTCAGGTTGTTGCACCGAGTTTGAATTGTCGTATTTAAGCATACAAGATTTAGCTTAGTTTAAGCTGATTTTTAATTGTGCAATAATATAAACATTGGGAGTATTTATATGTGTGTAACCTGTGGCTGTGGTGGAGATCACCAACATACTCATACGCATGACGACAATCATCAACATGATGCTCATGACCATCATCACGCCAATCATGACGTTGTTAATTTAGAGAGCGAAATTCTTGCTGAAAATAATAAATTTGCAGCGCAAAATCGTTCATTTTTTCAAGCTCATCAAGCCTTAGCGGTTAATTTTTTATCGAGTCCAGGCTCAGGCAAAACAACCTTGCTTGAGGAAACGATTAAATTAATGAGTAGCACCCATCCGATTTATGTAATTGAGGGTGATCAACATACTGAGTTAGATGCGAATCGAATTCGGAATGCTGGGGCAGAAGCCTATCAAATTCAAACTGGCAAAGCTTGTCATTTAGATGGACATATGGTTGGACATGCGCTTGAACATTTAGTTATTAAAGACAACAGTTTTGTGTTTATTGAAAATGTCGGTAATTTAATTTGTCCAGCATTATTTGATTTGGGTGAGCACGCCAAAGTCGTATTAATCTCGGTAACGGAGGGTGAAGATAAACCGTTGAAGTATCCCGATATGTTTTTTGGTGCCGACTTAGTAATTATAACTAAAGTAGATTTGTTACCTTATCTCAAATTTGATATCAATGCTTGTGAAGCAAATATTCGTAAAATTAACTCTAAGGCTAAAATTTTCCAAGTCTCAGCAAGCAATGGACAAGGATTTGAAGCGTGGATTAATTGGTTGCACTCAGCTAAAGCCTATTTAAGTTAGAGATATATGCAATCAGGGGTTACAGTTAGTAAATTATTGATTAATGGCTTGGTGCAGGGTGTCGGATTTCGCCCAACTGTGTATAAAGTAGCGCAACAATTAGGGCTATATGGTTGGGTAAAAAACACTTCATTAGGTGTCGAAGTAGTAATCAATACAACAGATGCCCAAGTTTTCATGCATAAACTTGAAGATGATTTACCGCGCTTAGCGAGCCTCGACTCAGTTGAAATACAGCAAATCTCGTTGGACCATGAGTTAACTAATTTTACGATTTTGCCTAGTTCAGCGGGTGCGGTTAATGATACTATTATGCCACCAGATAGTTATATCTGTCAGGATTGTTTGGGTGAACTTTTTGACCCAACCAGCAAATATTATTTATACCCATTTACCAATTGTACTAATTGCGGACCGCGTTATAGTGTGATTCGCGGTTTACCTTACGATCGACCATTGACCGCCCTTGCAAATTTTCCGCTGTGCGAAAGTTGTTGTGCTGAATATACTGATTCTAACAATCGTCGCTATCATGCACAGGCAACCGCATGCCCAAACTGTGGACCGCAGTTAAATGCTGAACTGGCGGAGGTTGCTGAGTCTTTGCGTTTAGGCAAGATAGTGGCTTTGAAAGGCGTTGGAGGTTATGCCTTACTCGCCGATGCTAAAAACTCTGTCACATTACAACAATTACGCCAACGTAAGAAACGCTCGTCGAAACCTTTTGCGTTAATGGCATTGAATGTCACTTCGATCCGGCATTTTTATGCGCAAGTTTCTGAACACGACGCGGGTTTGCTTGAATCAACGGCTGCACCGATTGTGTTATTAGCCAAAAAAAATCGCTCTAATGTAGCCAAAGAAGTTGCACCTGATTTAGCGACGCTGGGTTTTATGCTACCCAACAGTCCAATTCATTATTTATTATTTTATTATTTATTGGAAAAACCGAGCGGCGATTGGTTAAGCAAGGCTCAGGATATTGTGCTTGTGGTGACCAGTGCTAATTTCTCGGGTGGTACCATTATTAGCGATAATCTTGAGGCGCAAGAGCAATTGAACGCAATTGCCGATGTGGTGGTTGGTTATAATCGTGAGATTGTCATGAAAAGCGATGATTCGGTAATGATGAATTGCGGTAAGCATGATGTATTATTGCGTCGCGCACGTGGTTTTGCACCTAAACCATATTATTTCTCATATCATCTGCCACAAGTTTTGGGTCTCGGCGCTCAGTTAAAGAACACCGTTACTTTCACACGCGGTAATAAAGCCTTTACCTCACAATATTTGGGTGATATGAGCTCTGAACATACGGTTAAATATTTTAAACAAGTTTTGGCTCATTTTGATCAGGTATTTAATTTTAAGCCTGAGTTAATTGTCAGTGATGCACATCCAGATTTTTTTGTAACGCAGTACGCACAACAACTTGGAATTGAGCACATTCAGTTGCAACATCATTTTGCTCATTTCGCGGCTACACTTGGCAATGCTGAGAGTTGTGGCAAAAAAATTCAGCCAATTGTGCTGGGGTGTATTTTAGATGGCTATGGTTATGGTTTAGATGGTGATGCATGGGGCGGTGAACTAATTAAATGCACGCGAGCTAATTTGCAATTTGAAGTAGTCTCGCATCTCGTGCCCTTATGTGTGCCTGGTGGTGATATCGCGGAGCGTGAGCCGTGGCGGATTGCTTTAGCATACTGTGTAGAAAATAACTTAGCTCTTCCTGAACATCTCGCAAATCAGCCACAAGCGGCAATTTTAGGTAAATTAATTGAGAGTCAGCAATTTGGTGTCTCGCGGGCATTTGGGCGCTTTTTCTCGCTAGTAGCTGGACTCTTGAATATTGTTACGCTGGCGAATTATGAAGCGCATGCTGCAATGGTTTTGGAAGGTTTAGTTAGTAAACCTGTGGTTGAGCATGATTTTGTGCGTTTAAATAAACAAGGTCAACCCGATTTTAATTTATTAATTAATCGAATCTATAAAATAGGTCTGGTTGAAAAGGATATCAATCGGGCGGTAAATGTATTTTATGGTAGTATTGCAGCCTTAATTGAAAAATGGATTATTTATCACTGTTCACTAAATGGAATTCGTCAGGTTGCCATTTCGGGTGGTTGTTGGCAAAGTCGTCATCTGTTGGCAATGTTAAGTGAACAGTTGCCTCGTTTAGGAATTGAATTATTAGTACCTTATCAAATGCCAATGAATGATGAATGCATCAGCTTTGGGCAGGCTTGGTATGGTGCACAACTTAAATTAATGGAGAAAAGTAAATGTGTTTAGCTATACCTACGCAGATTGTTAAATTACTTGACAATCAAATGGCCTTAACTTCTTTATCGGGAGTTGAAAAAGAAATTTCATTATCTTTATTGCAAGAAGAAGTGCAAGCTGGTGATTATGTGATCGTGCACGTCGGTTATGCGCTGAGTAAATTGGATGAAGAAGATGCCAAAAAAACTTTGGCGTATTTTGAAGAGTTACTGGATGAAGAGCGCTATCAAGAGGAAAGTTTGAAATGAAGTATATTGACGAATTTCGTAATTCTGCGGTCGCCAAAAAACTCTTTGCGCAGATTCATGCCGCGGTGCGACCAGATGCTCAATATCGCTTGATGGAATTTTGTGGTGGGCACACCCATGCCATTCACCGTTATGCCCTCAATCAACTATTGCCAAAAAATATTAAATTAATTCATGGACCTGGTTGCCCAGTTTGTGTGTTACCAATTCCACGGATTGATCAAGCAATTTGGTTAGCGAGTCAAGCTGAGGTGATTTTGTGTTCGTATGCGGACATGATTCGTGTACCAGGAGATAAGCAAGACAGTTTAATTAAAGCTAAAGCGCGCGGTGCGGATGTGCGAATTATTTACTCGGTGGCAGATGCATTACAAATAGCTAAATTAAATCCTAGTAAAACGGTAGTCTTTTTTGCGATTGGTTTTGAAACAACAACACCGCCAACGGCACATGCAATTTTGGAAGCTAAACGCTTAGGCTTAACTAACTTCAAGGTATTTTGTAACCATGTTTTAACACCAGTTGCGATGGCAGCAATTTTGCATAATGCAGAGGTTAAAATTGATGGGTTTATTGGTCCATCACATGTAAGTATTGTAATTGGTTCGGATGCGTATAAGAAAGTTTCAGATGATTATCAAAAACCGATTGTAATTGCTGGCTTTGAGCCTTTAGATGTAATTCAATCAATTTTATTTCTGGTTGAGTTGATTAATGAAAATAAAGTTGCTATTGTTAACCAATATTCACGCGCGGTAACTACCACTGGAAACATGATGGCACAACAAATGATTACTCAAGTACTTGAAGTGCGTGATCAATTTAGTTGGCGTGGTCTGGGCAATATTCCTGCGAGTGGTTTAAAAATTCGTGACGAATATGCCGAATTTAATGCTGAAGTTGCCTTTGATATTCCTGAATTTGATAGTGATGATGTTAAGGCTTGTGAGTGTCCGCAAATTTTGCGTGGTTTAAAAGAACCGCACGAGTGTAAGTTATTTGGCAAAGCCTGTACCCCAGAACATCCGATGGGTGCTTGTATGGTATCGAGTGAGGGTGCGTGTGCAGCGAGTTATCAATATGGAGTAATTAAATAATCATGAAACTTAATTTTAAAGAAAATGTCGATTTAACTATCGGCGCAGGTGGACGGGCAATGTATCAATTGTTAAATCAGTTGATCTTGAAAGAATTTGATAATGAATTTTTAGCGCAACAATCCGATCAGGCAATTTTGCCGCAATTAAATGGTAAATTGGCTTTTTCTACGGATAGTTACGTTGTGTCGCCATTGTTTTTTAATGGTGGCGATATTGGTTCAATTGCGATTAATGGTACGGTTAATGATTTAGCCGTATCAGGTGCAACTCCGTTATATATTTCGGTTGGTTTTATTATCGAGGAAGGTTTTCCATTAGCAGACTTACGCACGATTGTGCAATCCATGGCTAAAGCCGCTCGTGAGGCAAAGGTTAAAATCGTCACAGGTGATACCAAAGTTGTTGAACGTGGCAAAGGGGATGGGATTTTCATTAATACTAGTGGTATTGGTGTTATTGATGCGGCGGTTAATGTTGAAGCTAAATTCAAAGTTGGCGATAAAATCATTATTAATGGTTCAATTGCTGATCATGGTATGGCAATTATGTCTAAGCGTCAGGGGCTAGATTTTGCTACTGATATCGCTTCTGATTGTGCTGCGCTAAATGGCTTGATTCAGGATGTGCTGGCAATTAACCCAGCGGTACGCTGTATGCGTGATCCAACTCGGGGTGGTTTATCGGCAACGATTAATGAATGGGCTAATTTCTATACCTTGGGGATTAAGCTAAATGAACAAAATATTTTGGTGCATGATAATGTTAAAGGTATTTGTGAATTGTTGGGTTTAGACCCGTTGCACGTTGCCAATGAAGGTAAAGTTTTAATTATGTGTGCAGCTGAAGATGCTGAAAAAATTGTTGAAATAATGCGTAAACATCCGTTAGGTAAAGATGCGAGCGTGATTGCCGAAGTCGAAAGCTTGAGCGAAAATTATGTCACCATGACCACCACTTTTGGTGGAATTCGTCGCGTCGATTGGCTAAGTGGTGAACAATTACCACGGATTTGCTAAACCTGTTCAATTAAACTATAATCTAAAGCCACTCTTGTTGAGTGGTTTTTTACAGCTGCGTTCTTTGTCGCATTATTAAACAGATACTAGCTTTAAACATAATAATTTGATTAATTTGTATTGATTATGATGAGTTATCCTAAATTCAAGGCGCCTAAAATGATAAAATGTGTTAAAATAAACCCCATTGTTTTTAAGA
>DPRZ01000058.1 GCA_003538525.1 Neisseriales bacterium | reverse complement strand
TCGGCAACTAAACGTGGGAAAGTATGATCCATAGGCTAGCTCCTTTAAGCATTCCAGAAAATTTCAGCGTCGTGACGTTCTGCAAGCACATAACTAATTGGATAGTGCTTAGTTTTAGCTTGAGCGGCATCTTGAATTATTTCGAGTTTTTTCGCACCATTTAAGCTAATGTAAATTTGTGGTATTTCAAGAATCCCACTTAAACTTAACCCGATTCGTTCATGGTTAGCGGTTTTTGGGTGGGTAATAATGTATTTCTCAGGCGTTAATTGGGGATCTAGAGCGGCGTCTAACTCGGCACAACAAGGGAATATTGAGGCTGTATGACCATCTTCACCCATGCCAAGAATGGCAATGTCGATCTGTTTAATGTGTAAATTGGCATTACTTACGCTGGTAAGTGCGTTGCGGGTGGTGACTAAACCATTGAAGAAAGCTTTTTCCGCATGATTAATTAAGAGATGGTTACGAACTAAATTTTCATTGCTATCGGGGTGGTCGACAGCAAGGAAGCGCTCATCGACTAAAGTTATGGTAACTTTTTCCCACGCTAAATCGTAACGGCTGAGACGTTCAAATAGTTTAATTGGGCTTTTGCCGCCTGACACGGCAAGTGTGGCATGGTCTTGCTTTTGTAAAGTTGTTTGAATTGACTGCGCAATTGCTCGGGCTAATTCTTCAACTTGTTGTGGGTTATCTTGAAATTTATGTATTTTCATAGTTAATGTGCTCACAAATATTGATGTTAACGCTCAATATTGTAACTCAAATATCTTAGTTAATTTGAACTAAATTGAAACATTATTGCGATTTGTTTTAATTGTAAATAGTTGTGATTTTTAAAACGCATTAAAATATAAATCATGCCGGTTTGGTGAGTCAAGTTATTTGTAGAAATTTTCTCAGGAATGTTGGTGTTGTGTTATAAAAATATTAATGTGGTTTTTATGTAAATAACGAAGTTAATCTAATTTAGATTGTTTGTGGATAATTTAAACGATTCAAACTATCCTGAGTTTAAGTGCTTGTCATGTATTTGAGTTTAATTTACAAGGTGGGATTTATTTTATGCTAATTTAGTCAGCCACAAGATATCTTAAGCGCTGGTGGTAGTGATTATGGTATAATCCAATCAATTTAGCAGTGGTCTTTCGGCTTTTTAGCGTTAGGATCAGATATTTAATCTATAGGAGTTTAGCATGGGGTTTCTTCAAGGTAAAAAAATTTTAATCACGGGTTTAATCTCGGATCGTTCAATTGCCTATGGTGTTGCAAAAGTATGTTTCGAGCAGGGTGCTGAAATTGCTTTGACTTATCAAAATGAAAAACATGCTGAGCGTGTTGCTGGCTTTGCCAAAGAATTTAATTCTAGTTTAATTTTTCCCTTGGATGTGGCTAAAGATGAACAAATTGCTGATTTATTTACGCAATTAGAAAAGCATTGGGATGGTTTAGATGGCGTATTGCACTCGATTGCATACACACCTAAAGTTGGACTAGCTGGTGATTTTGTTGAAAACATTGACCGTGAAACTTTTAGAATTTCAAATGATGTTTCGGCATACAGCTTTATTGCTTTGGGTCGTGCTGCACGTAAAATGATGCAAGGGCGTAATGGATCATTGGTTTGCTTGACGTATTTAGGTGGTGAACGGGTTTTGCCTAACTACAACATGGCAGGTGTGGCTAAAGCTGCATTGGAATCATCGACACGTTATATGGCATATGCCTTAGGCGCAGAAGGTATCCGTGTAAATGCAGTATCTGCGGGTCCAATTAAGACCTTAGCGGCAAGCGGAATTAGTGGTTTTGGTAAAATTTTAGATCATATGGCACAATTTGCACCGCTTAAACGTGGTGTTACCACTGAGGAAGTTGGTAATGCTGCGGCCTTCTTATTCTCTAATTTATCAAGCGGAATTACTGGCGAAGTCATGTATGTGGACGCTGGATACAATATTACCGCTGGTGGTTTGGAGGGTTAATTCCCGTGAAAACAACTAATCCAGTTGATGTTTTAGCCATTGCTCGTCAATTATTTAATGACGAAATTAGTGGTTTAAATTCCATTCGTGATACGTTAAATGCTGATTTTATTCAAGCGGTAGAAATGTTATTGGCGTGTAAGGGTAAAGTTATTGTCTCAGGGATGGGTAAATCTGGACACATAGGTAACAAAATTGCTGCAACGCTAGCCTCAACTGGAACCTCGGCCTTCTTTATGCATCCCGCCGAAGCACTGCATGGTGATTTGGGCGTGATCGAAAGCAAAGATTTATTGCTGGCAATTTCTTATTCTGGTGAATCAGATGAGCTCAGTGCGATTATTCCAATTACGCAACGTCGTAAGGTTAAGGTAATTGCAATTGTCGGTAATGCTGATTCTACTTTAGCTAAATTAGCCGATTGTGTGTTGTCAATTAAAATTGACAAAGAAGCCTGTCCGCTTAATTTAGCGCCAACTACGAGCACCACGGCAACGTTGGTTTTGGGTGATGCCTTGGCGGTTGCGCTATTATCTTTACGGAATTTCAAACCCGAAGATTTTGCATTATCTCATCCTGGTGGAAGCCTTGGGCGTAAATTACTCACTACAGTGCGAGATATTATGCATCAAGGTGAGCGTTTGCCGCTGGTGTCTCCAACAGCTAAATTAAAAGAAGTGGTTGTTGAAATTAGCAAAAAAGGCTTGGGTTTAGTTGCGGTTGTTGATGCCGAACAAACTTTGCTTGGTGTGGTAACTGATGGTGATTTACGCCGCGTTTTAGATGGCGAACAAGATGTGCGCTTACTTAATGCGACCGAATTCATGACGCCCAATCCCAAAGTCATTAATTGTAATAATTTAGCGGTTGATGCGGTTGAAATGATGCATAATTATAAAATTGGTGGTTTATTGGCGGTTGATGATGCTAATAAAGTGGTTGGTGCGTTTAATCTTCATGACTTATTTAAAGCTAAACTAATTTAGGGACACAACATGGACGCCAAATTAATCAATGCCAAAGCGCAACACATTAAGGTTGTTGCCACTGATGTCGATGGAGTTTTAACCGAAGGCTTTATCTTTATCCGCGATGATTATGAAGAGCCATTTGGCAAGTTTAATATTCTCGATGGTTTTGCAATCGGTATGGCTCGTGAATGTGGTTTAAAGACGGTAGTTATTTCTGGACGTAAGTCTTTGGCGACTGAAGCGCGTTGCCATAAATTAGGTATGGATTTGGCCTATACAGGTGTTTCTGATAAAAAAACCAAGATGTTGGAAATCGCTGCTGAACTTGGCGTTGAGTTGAATGAAATTGCTTACATCGGTGATGATTTAATTGATTTACCTGCAATGGGAATAGTCGGTTTACGGGTTGCCCCCGCCAATGCCATGCCAGATGTTAAGCTGCGCGTGGATTATGTGAGTAGCTTACGCGGTGGTGATGGTGTCTTGCGTGAAGTTGTGGAATTAATCGTCAAAGCTCAAGGTAAATATGCTGGGTTTTTGGCAAAATATTTGGCGTAAGCCTAGTTGCTATGTTTAAACTTAAATACCAATCCTCACGAATATTTAATACGATCACAGTTATAGTTTTATCTGGTTTATGTTTGTTATTAAATAGTCTAACGCAAATTAATTTTCATAAATTGTTATTGCCAAATGATAAACCTGAGTTTTCAGCGACAGGGATTGCGGCTAATTTGTATGCTCCAGATGGTGCGCGCTTATATCGTTTATTAGCGGAGAGCGGTAACCAATTTCCAGAACGTAGTCGGATTGGCTTAATTAATTTAACCATGCAAGCCTTTAATGAATCAACTGGCGAATTAGCCCAACAGTTAACCAGCAATGATGGCTGGGTTGACTCGAAAACTACTTTAGCTTATTTGGGTGAGAGCGTACTGATTGTTTCATTCGATAAAGACCCGCAAAAAGCCATTCAAGTTTATACTAAACAAGTTAATATTAATGGTGCGACTAAATTTGCGAATAGCTCGGCACCAATTCGTGCAATTCAAGGTAAAAGTATCATGACAGGTATTGGTTTTAGCCTTGATTATAATAAAAAATTCCTTACTATTGAATCAAATGTGAAAGTTATCTATGTTACAAATTAAACGTATCTGCTTAATTGTGCTGCTACTAGGATTAAGTTCATTTAGTTATGCGCTAAAGTCTGATGAATCACAGCCAATTCAAATTGAAGCTAATCAAGCTACCGCTGATCAAATTAATATGGTAACTGTCTTTAGTGGTAATGTCGTAGTAACCCGTGGCAGTATGATAGTTCACTCGAACACAGCTCAAGCCTCGCAAGACGCGCAAGGTTATAAAACCATCCATATGATCGGAACTCCAGTTACCTTTTTTCAATTAAATGACGATGGGGATAAAACTGAGGGACAGTGTAATGATTTTGATTATAATACTAAAAATAATTTGGCGATTTTAACGGGACGTGCTCGAGTTAAAAAAGGTGACAATTTAGTGATGGGGGATAAGTTAACCTATAATACCCAAACCCAAATTTATAATGCAACTTCAGCTAATGCCAATGGTGTTTCAAATACCAAAAGTGGTCGCGTAACGGTTATTCTTCAACCAAATCAGAAGGGTCAAAATGGAAACAGCTCAGTCATCAACACCAAGTAGTTTTCTAGATGTGCAGCATTTACGTAAGCAATTTAAAAAACGCGTGGTAGTTAAAGATGTTTCATTTAATGTGCATAGCAATGAGGTAATTGGTTTACT
>DPRZ01000178.1 GCA_003538525.1 Neisseriales bacterium | reverse complement strand
GCAATTATTGGTACGCAAGATATAGTATTTGGTGAGGTAGATAGATAATGTTGTCCCTTGAATCATTGAAACAAATTGATGTAGAGTTGGCTAAATATCCAGCTGATTGTCGTCGTAGTGCAATTATGTCAGCATTGCGGATTGCGCAAACTGAGTTGGGTTGGTTATCAACAGATACCATTGAGTTTGTGGCAAGTTATATAAAAATTCCTGCTACTCAAGCTCTGGAAGTTGCGACTTTTTATGGCATGTATAATTTAAAACCAGTTGGTAAATATAAGCTTGCGGTGTGTACTAATTTGCCATGTGCATTGCGTGGTGGTGTTGCAACTGCTGAATATTTGCTGGGTAAATTGAACATTGCTAAACTTGGCGGCACGAGTGCCGACGGTAAATTTACCGTGGTTGAAGCCGAGTGTTTGGGTGCTTGTGGTGATGCACCGGTGTTATTGGTTAATAACCATAAAATGTGTAGCTTCATGAGCCCTGAAGCTATCGATAAAAAATTAGCGGAATTAATCTAAGGTGTTTAGATTTGCTATTGGTTTGATTTTATGTTTAATCAGTTGGCTAAGTTTTGGGATAGACGGTTTTTATTTAGGCGGTGGAATGGCGCTAAACCAAACTTCCGCGGAAAATATTTATAAAACGTATTCAGTAGCAGGTGCTGATAAAGCAATGGGGTCGTATTTAGGAAATCAAACTAAAAACTCGGTTGGGACTTATTTTAATGGTGGGTATCAATTTAATGATTATTTTGCTACCGAAGCTAGTTATTTATGGTCAAATAACCAAGTATATCAGCCATCGGCCCAGGATGGTGGAAATAAAACTTTTTTAGGATCTCAAAACCTAGTTGCGGCTAATGTAATTTTTTTGTATCCTTTTACTGATTGGTTTAATTTAAAGGTGCGTGGTGGAATAGCTTGGGAGCGCGCAACTATGACTGATTATGCTGGAAGTCCAATGACAGATGGATTTACCTCTGTTTTAGGGATTGGTACTTCTTTTTATATTTTTAAGCATATTTCTTTAGATTTAGATTATATTAATTATGGTCTCTTGTTACCTTTGAATTTGCATTATAATGCAAATAATAACAGCGTTATCAATGGTAATCCACCTGCAAATGCTGCAACAGTGACCAATAATGATTTAATATTGGGTGTAAATTATCATTTTTAGTTGAAATTTGTTGCAAGCGTGTTAGAATTTTGGAGTATTTATGGCAATTTTTGAAAAAGGCGTTATTTTCGCCGGTATTGACACCAACAATCCTGATTGTTGGCGCTTAGATGAGTACCTTAAACGTGGTGGTTATCAGGCGTTAAAACGTATTTTAAATGAGAAAATCACTCCTGAAAATGTTATTGCAGAGATGAAAACTTCTGGATTACGTGGACGTGGTGGTGCAGGATTTCCAACTGGTTTAAAGTGGAGCTTTATGCCACGCACGATGCCAGGACAAAAGTATATAGTGTGTAATACTGATGAAGGTGAACCTGGTACATTTAAAGACCGTGATATTATTCGTTTTAATCCACATGCAGTTATTGAAGGTATGATTATTGCAGGTTATTCAATTGGTGCATCTGCTGGTTATAACTATATTCATGGTGAGATTTTTGAGTTATATCAACGATTTGAAGCTGCATTAGCTGAGGCTAGAGCTGCAAATTTATTAGGTACAAATATTGTTGGTAGTGGTTTTGATTTTGAATTACATGCTCATCATGGTTATGGTGCATATATTTGCGGTGATGAAACTGCATTATTAAATTCAATTGAAGGTCGTAAAGGTCAACCTCGTTTTAAACCACCATTTCCTGCAGGACATGGTTTATACGGCAAACCTACGACAATTAACAATACAGAGTCTTTAGCTTCAGTACCATATATTCTTCGTGATGGTGGACAAGAATTTATGGATAAAGGTATTCCAAATAATGGTGGTACTAAATTATTCTCTATTTCTGGCCACGTAGAACGCCCTGGTAATTATGAAATTCCATTGGGTACGCCATTTAGCAAATTGCTTGAAATGGCTGGTGGTATGCGTGGTGGTAAAAAAATGAAGGCGGTTATCCCTGGTGGTTCATCTGCTCCAGTTTTACCTGCGGAAATAATGATGCAATGCAATATGGATTATGATTCAATTGCTAAAGCTGGCTCAATGCTGGGTTCGGGTGCGGTAATTGTCATGGATGAAGATGTTTGTATGGTCAAAGCGCTCGAACGCTTGGCTTATTTTTACCATGAAGAGAGCTGCGGTCAATGTACACCATGCCGTGAGGGTACTGGTTGGTTGTATCAAATTATTCACCGTATTGAAAATGGCTTAGGTCGTCCTGATGACTTAGAGTTACTCGATAGTATTGGTAATCAGATGACTGGGCGCACAATTTGTGCATTGGCTGAAGCCGCTGTATTTCCTGTGCGTAGTTTTACCAAGCATTTTAGAGCTGAATTTGAATATCATATTGAGCATAAAAAATGTTTAGTTGACCACCGCTGGTACTAATTATCTTAACAGGAATAAATAATGATTGAATTTGAATTAGATGGTAAAACCGTCCAAGCAAAACCTGGTTCAACGATACTTGAAGTTGCATTAAGTGAGGGGAAATATATCCCGCATTTTTGTTATCATAAGAAATTATCGATTGCGGCAAATTGTCGGATGTGTTTAGTTGAAGTCGAAAAAGCTCGCGCACCAGCGCCAGCCTGTGCAACTCCAGTTACCGAAGGCATGAAAGTGCATACTTGCTCAAAATTAGCGGTTGAGGCGCAAAAAGGTGTGATGGAATTTTTATTAATTAACCATCCGTTAGATTGTCCAATTTGTGATCAAGGTGGCGAATGTCAGTTACAAGATTTAGCTGTTGGTTATGGGCGTGGCGCAAGCCGCTTTGAAGAAGCGAAGCGCGCAGTGGTTGATAAAGACCTCGGCCCATTAGTTAAAACTACCATGACGCGGTGTATTCATTGCTCACGCTGTGTGCGTTTTAGTGATGAAATTGCAGGTTATCAAGAATTAGGGATGAGTTATCGCAATAATCACGTTGAAGTTATGCCATTTATTGGTAAAACCGTTGATAGTGAGTTATCGGGGAATATTATTGATGTTTGTCCAGTTGGTGCACTAACCTCGAAACCATTCCGCGATGTTGCTCGTTCATGGGAATTATCGCGGCGTAAATCCATTGCGCCACATGATGCATTAGGCAGCAATATACAAGTGCATATTGATAAATATCATAAAGTGGTCAGAGTGTTACCGCTTGAAAATGAAGCGCTGAATGAGTGTTGGTTATCCGATCGTGACCGTTTTAGCTACGAAGGTCTCTATCATGCGGAGCGCGCAACTGAACCAATGATTAAACAGGATGGCAAATGGCATAAAGTAGATTGGGAAACTGCGCTAACTTATGCGGCAAAAAGTATTAATGGCGTGAAAATTGATCACGGTGCCGATGCAATTGGGGTGTTAGCTTCTGCAATTTCTACTAGTGAAGAATTACATTTATTACAAAAAATGATGCGCGCTTTTGGTGTTAATAATTTGGATTATCGCTTAGAACAACAAGATTTTAGTTTAGATGGCAAAACAGAAGGCGTTAGTTATTTAGGTAGCTCCGTGCTGGATTTAATTGCAAATAAAGCGGTTTTAGTGGTTGGCAGTGTTTTGCGTGAAGAGCATCCATTGTTGACGCAGCGCTTACGTCAGGCAAGTAAACGCGGAATGGAATTACACTCAATTAATGTTATGGCACAAGATTTGTTAGCTCCTGTGGCAACTGAAATTACTCTAGATCCGCGTGAACTGGTGTATGCTCTAGCGCAGGTTCTACAAGCTACCTTGGAAATTACGAATAAATCAAGCAATGTTGACTTAAGCCAAGTTATTCCTAATGCCAAAACCCAAGCCATTGCGGCTAGTTTGGTAAAAAATCAAGGGCATGTTTTATTGGGTCGCGTGGCACGTGGTTTAGCTAATTATTCTGAGCTAGTGCTTTTAGCTAATGAAATTGCACGTGTTTGTGATGGTAAAATTGGTACTTTACCGAGTTTAGCCAATGAAGTTGGTGCACAATTAGTTGGATTTACACCTTATCGTGCAGCCTTTAATGGTTACTTTACTAAAGGCTTAAATGCGCGGCAAATGCTGGAAAATCAACGTAAAGCTTATGTGCTGCTTAATACTGAATTAGAACAAGATGGCTATAGTTCACAACTAGCCTTAGCTGCCTTAAATAAAGCTGAAACCGTAGTGGTGATGTCGGCATATACTAATGATGATATGTTGGAATACGCGGATGTTATTTTACCAATTACACCATTCAGTGAAACGGCTGGTTCTTACGTGAACCTTGAGGGAACTTGGCAAAAATTTAATGGGGTAACTCGTCCATTGGGTGAAGCCAAACCAGCGTGGAAAATTCTTCGCGTAATTGCAAATAAATTGGGCTTAGATGGTTTTGAATACACGAGTATTGAAGATGTGCGTGCTGAATTGAGTAATCTTGCAGATACTAGCAGTTATTTGAATAATCAGGCAAATATTGATGGTTTGAAAATAGTTCCAGCTCAATTAAATGGTTTAATTCGTTTTGGAATTACAGGTATTTATAATTCAGACAGTATTATTCGCCGTAGTCATTCATTGCAACAAACGCCATGGGCTAAATTACCAACTTTGGCGTTAAATGCCAAGCTCGCTAAAATTTTGGGCGTGGTAGATAGCAGTGAAGTACAAGTCAAGCAAGCTCATGCACAACGCAAATTTACTGTAAGTGTTTGTGATGATTTGGCAGATAGTGTAGTGTTATTAGCCAAAAATTCGACAACATTGAGTTTTGCTGGTAGCTTTGATGCTATTGAAGTTAACGCTTAAATAGAAGGTAGTCAAGATGATAGATTTATTACAGCATTATTTAGGCCATGACTTGGGTTATGCCGTCTGGTACTTAATTAAAGCGGTGATTGTAATTGTGCCATTAACATTATTAGTGGCCTATGTAACTTTAGCCGAACGCCGTATTCTGGGCTTTATGCATGCGCGGATTGGTGCGAATCGGGTTGGTCCAAAAGGTTTATTTCAACCCTTTGCAGATTTATTAAAGTTTGTCTTTAAAGAAATTATTATTCCAGCTAAAGCTTCTAAAGCAGTGTTTTTCTTAGCTCCTGCGGTGATTTTAATTTGTGCATTGGCAACTTGGGCGGTCGTTCCATTTAATCCTGATTGGTATTTTACCGATGTAAATGCTGGTGTGTTGTATGTTACAGCCATTGGTTCCCTCGGGGTTTATGGGATTATCTTGGCTGGTTGGGCTGGAAATTCAAAATATTCTTTTTTGGGTGGAATTCGCGCAACGGCACAAATGATTTCGTATGAATTAGCTATGGGATTTGCTTTACTCGGCGTGATTATGGTAAGTGGTAGTTTAAACTTTATTGATATCGTAAATTCGCAAGCGAGTGGTCGCTTGGCTGGATCGGCATTATCTTGGAATTGGATTCCATTGTTTCCAATGTTTTTAGTTTACCTGATTTCAGGTGTTGCCGAGACTAATCGCGCACCATTTGACGTTTGCGAGGGGGAATCTGAAATTGTCGCTGGATTCCATGTTGAATATTCTGGAACACCGTTTGCTTTATTTATGTTGGCAGAATACGCAAGTATGATTTTGGTTTCAGCCTTGACCACAATTATGTTTTTGGGCGGTTGGTTATCACCATTCCCGCATAGTTGGGGTATTCTTGGACATGAATCGATGGCGTGGCTGGTGATTAAAGTCTTAATTTTACTATTTGGTTTTATCTGGTATCGTGCGACATTCCCACGTTATCGTTATGATCAAATTATGCGTTTAGGTTGGAAAGTATTCTTACCGATTACTTTAGTCTGGATTTTTGTGCTTGGGGCGTGGATGGTTTCTCCGCTTAGCATTTGGCAATAAGGGTAAGCACTATGAAAAAATTTATAAAGACGTTTTTTTTAACTGAATTATTAAAAGGTATGGCATTAACTTGGCGTGTAATGTTGCGTCCAAAGCCAACTATTTTTTATCCTGAAGAAAAGACTCCATTGTCGCCACGTTTTCGTGCTTTGCATGCCTTACGTCGTTATCCAAATGGTGAAGAACGCTGTATTGGTTGTAAGTTATGTGAAGCGGTTTGTCCTGCTTTAGCGATTACAATTGACATTCATGAGCGTGATGATGGCACACGGCGCACGACACGTTATGATATTGATTTGACAAAATGTATTTTTTGTGGCTTTTGTGAAGAAGCTTGTCCAGTTGATGCAATTGTCGAAACTCCAATTCACGAATATCACGGTGAAAAGCGTGGTGATTTATTTTATACCAAAGAAATGCTTCTTGCGATAGGTGATAAATACGAAAGTATTATTGCTGGGTCGAAAGAAGCAGATCACAAGTATCGCTAGGAAGAGGTGTCATAATGGATGTAACGAGTATTTTATTTTATGTGTTTTCGGCTATCTTATTATTAAGTGGCTTACGCGTAATTACGGCTAAAAATCCAGTGCATGCTGCACTATTTTTAGTGTTGGCATTTGTAAATGCAGCATGTCTATGGATGATGTTAGGGGCTGAGTTCCTGTCACTAACTTTAATCTTAGTCTATGTCGGCGCGGTAATGGTTTTATTCTTATTTGTCGTCATGATGTTGGATGTGGATTTAGAGGCATTACGCAAAGGCTTTTGGAAAAATTTGCCATTAGCGTTGGTGCTTGGCGTGGTAGTGCTGTTAGAGATGTTAATTGTTGTGTTGAAAAATCCAATGGTTGCTGCAGTTGCTAATGCCGACCCAGTTACTAAAATTAGTAATTCGAATAAACTAGGTTGGGTGTTATATACGCAATATTCATATCCAGTTGAGTTAGCGTCAATGCTGCTTTTATTGGGCTTGGTAGTAGCGGTAGCTTTAACTTTGCGTAAGTCAGAGAAAGCTGCTAAATATCAAAACATTGCGAAGCAAGTTGCGACTGACAGTCGTAGCCGCTTTACCATGGTAAAAATGGATGCTGAAGTTGAATCCAAAGGAGAGCAACAATGATTGGAATGACACATTATTTAGTTTTGTCGGCAATTTTATTTGCTTTATCGGTGATGGGTATTTTCCTGAATCGTAAAAATATTATTGTTGTATTGATGTCAATCGAACTAATGTTACTTGCCGTTAATTTTAACTTTATTACGTTCTCCACTTTCCTTCATAATGTGGCAGGGCAAATATTTGTCTTTTTTACATTGACAGTGGCCGCAGCGGAAGCTGCAATTGGTTTAGCAATATTGATTATTTTGTTCCGCAATTTAAAATCAATCAATGTTCAAGACATGGATCAACTTAAGGGTTAATTTTTTGGGATTAGTAACATGGCAGGAATACCTTTATATTTAACGATTATCTTAGCTCCGCTGATTGCATCAGCCATAGTTGGTTTATTTGGCTTTGCTCTTGGCAAAAAAATTAGCCATACGCTAACTATCTTGGGGGTTTTAATCTCAACGATAGCTTCATATGTGCTATTGTTTCAAGTTCTAAATAATGGCTTACATTATGATGGGGCATTATATACGTGGCTGACCGTTGGTCAACAATCTTATTCGGTTGGGATTTTAGTCGATAGCTTAACTGCAACTATGTTAACTGTGGTTACCTCAGTTTCATTGATGGTGCATGTTTATACTATCGGTTATATGGAACACGAAGAGGGCTATACGCGCTTCTTTAGCTACATTTCATTATTTACTTTTATGATGATTATGCTGGTAATGGCAAATAACTTTATCCAACTATTCTTTGGTTGGGAGGGTGTTGGTTTAGTTTCTTACCTCTTAATTGGTTTCTACTTCAAACGTGAATCAGCAACTTTTGCTAATTTAAAAGCTTTTTTAATTAATCGGATTGGTGATTTAGGCTTTTTACTTGGCATTGGTTTAATCTTGGCTTATTTTGGTACTTTAAATTATGCCGAAGTATTTGCCAAATTAAATGAAATTAGCGGTGTAACCTTTTTAAATACTGGTTGGAGTGCGATTACTGTTATTTGTCTATTGCTCTTTGTGGGCGCGATGGGTAAATCAGCGCAATTTCCATTGCATGTTTGGCTGCCAGACTCAATGGAAGGTCCAACACCTATTTCAGCCTTGATTCATGCGGCAACGATGGTAACTGCGGGTATTTTTATGGTCGCACGTCTATCACCAATGTATAATTTATCGATTACGGCATTGTCATTCATTGCAATTATTGGTGCAATTAATGCCTTGTTCCTAGGTTTGTTAGGCTTAATCCAAACCGATATTAAACGGGTGGTTGCATATTCAACCTTATCCCAATTAGGATATATGTTTATTGCTTTAGGCTGTGGCGCATATTCAGTGGGTGTATTTCATTTAATGACGCATGCATTCTTTAAAGCCTTACTATTCTTGGCGGCTGGTTCGGTGATTGTAGCGATGCATCACGAACAAGATATGCGTAAAATGGGTGGTTTGTGGAAATATATGCCAATTACCTATGTGGTTACGATTATTGGTAATTTAGCTTTGGCTGGAGTTCCGCCATTTGCGGGTTTCTTCTCCAAAGATATGATTTTGGAAGCCGCAAGTAATGCGCACGAACATGGTTTATTTGGTAGTTCATTTGTGGTGTTTTGTGCCTATAGTGCGGTAATTGTGACCGCGTGTTATAGCTTCCGTCAATTGTTTATGACTTTCCATGGTAAAGAACGTTTCCGTGAAGTGCATAGTGACCATCATGATGCACACGCGGATGATCA
>DPRZ01000184.1 GCA_003538525.1 Neisseriales bacterium | reverse complement strand
TATATGCTCATTGATAGCGTGCTCAAATTTGCAGTTTAATTCGGCATATTAGCGCTAATTATTTAGCTGTATCAAATACGCCGGCAAGAAATTTTTGTGCCAAAATCGCATAATCATGTTGTTGGAGGACATAAGTTTTGCCACGCGTACCAAGTTCAGCGCGTTCAAACTGCGCCAATTGACTGACTTGATTAATTGCCGCAGTAATTGCGCTAACATCCTCAGCTGCAACCGAATAGCCACAGTCCGCATCACGCACCAAGTCATTTCCTGCACTTACCGAATGAATAATTGGTTTTGCCGCAAGCATATAATCAAAAAGCTTATTTGGGCAAATTCCAAAACGATAAATCGGTAAATTATTCCAGCCAATATAGAGCGCATCACAAGCATTTAAAAAGGCAGGAATTTGCATCTTACCAATCGCGGGCATAAAGTGCACATTTTGCAAATTTTCTTGCTGCACCCGTTCAATTAAGCGCGCTTTATTTGGACCATCGCCAACCAACAGCAACGCAACCTGTGGATCAATTAATTTACACGCATCCAATAAATAATCTAGCGCATTCGCATCCCCCATACCACCAGCATACGCCAACACAAATTTACCTTGCTCACGCAATTCTTGAAATAATTTCAAATGTTCGTCAGGCATACTTTGCTGTGAATTTAGCCAATCATTTACTGCCACACCATTAGAAATGTAACTAAATTTATCCGCTGACATACCATGCAACTGCATATATTCTTTGGCTTTGGGCAGCAAGCTGACTACTTTATCCGCATGCTTATACCCAAAATTCTCCGCCCACTGCATCGCCATAATAAATGGATGCCAGCGCGACATACCACCAACTTCCATTGGCGTTAATGGCCATAAATCATGCACCTCATAAACAAATTTAGCACCAGCCGCTCGAGCAATTGAATTCGCAATTAACGTATCAAAGGGATAAGTAGAGGAAGCGATTACCATGTCAGGTTTAAACTGCTTGACAAATTCGGACTTCAGTTGCTTAACTTTCTTGAGGAAAGAAAAAATATTAATCACCCGTTTCAGACCATTTTCACCATAGGGCGTAGTTTTACACCAAATATAGTCTATCCCATCAATATTTTCACGTAAATACTCTGCATCATCCGCAATTGCAATATTTTTATTACGAATATGTGACAGATTACTTGCTACAATCGTAACCTTATGTCCTGCTTTAACCCATTCACGCGCCAGATAATACGGACGATACTCCATACCGTGATAAATTGATCCTGCATAATGGTTGATGTATAGTATATTCATTTAAATTTTAACTCTCTGTATTAATTGTACTTTAAAGTCAATAAGATTAAATCTACGGTGTAAGGTA
The DNA here is from genome assembly GCA_003538525.1 of Neisseriales bacterium. Taxonomy (GTDB): domain Bacteria; phylum Pseudomonadota; class Gammaproteobacteria; order Burkholderiales; family UBA11063; genus Aquella. The sequence continues at coordinate 3,216 of DPRZ01000184.1, read as the reverse complement.
CGAAGCTATATTTATAACTATATTACCTAATTTAGCAATTATTATCCAATGATTTTATCGGTATAAGTACTGCTGAAAATCCACAAACAGCGACCGAATATTTTGAACTTCACCTAAAACCCGTTGAGCTTCACTAAGTGAATTATATTTTAGCTCCAGCAACACAGGTAATTTTTCTTGATTGAGTTCTGCAACGCCACTTTCAATATATTTGTCTAAGACAAAATTAATGAATTCTCTTTGCTTCTCATCAAAGATGGTATATAGTTTTAACTTGGCAATTGCAACTCGATCTACTCGGGTAATTGGTTTAGTTTCACTGTTAAACACATACTCCAAAACATCAAATAAATCACTACTTTCAGCATTAATTAATTTTTGAAGATTAAATAACTCAGCACTCCCATAACCAAGTCCTTCTAATTGCTCTAAGAGTTGTGTTCGAGTATCTGGTCTACTCCATAGATTTCGTAATTTTACCTCATCTTTAAATAGTTCAGGTAATGCGCCAAACAAACCATTTAAAAACTCTTCTGCTGAAATTGGCTTGCCATCAACACTCCAGAATGAGGTTGAAATCATGTGTTGAATTTCACGTTCTTTGCCATCTCTCAACTTAATTTTAACTTTTTTAATACAAACACATGGAGTTTGCCCACATTTAACACATGGATCTGGCGGCTCAGACTGACACAGACAAGGCTGTTGATTGCAGATAGTGCAGGGTTTTGGTGGGGCAATAATACAAATGCAAGGATTTTGACTGCATTGATTACAGTTTTCTACTTCGATTGGCTCGCCATCCCATTCTGGATCGGCAAAATGTTTGTAGGCATCAACATAATCATAAATAGTAAAATAATCTTTACCCTCAAAAGTTCTGGTGCCTCGACCAACTATTTGTTTAAACTCAATCATTGAATTAACTGGTCTAAGTAAAATGATGTTCCTTATATTTCTGGCATCCACCCCAGTGGAAAGTTTTTGTGAAGTAGTCAAAATGGTAGGAATCATTTTTTCATTATCTTGAAACTCTCTCAAATACTTCTCACCCAGCTCTCCATCATTGGCAGTCACTCTGACACAGTAATTAGGATTAGCATTGGATTTTTTTTGATTGACTAAATCTCGAATTAGTCCAGCATGTTCTTGAGTAGCGCAGAAAATAATGGCTTTTTCATTTTGATTGGCATCATTTAAATAAACTTGAACTCTTTTGGCTTCGCGTGCAACTATTTCAATATTTTTATTAAAATCTGACTCAGTATATTGCTTGCCTTGCTCAATCTCACCCTCAATAATCGTATCATCGCTGGTATAAATATAATCATCCAGTGTGGTTTTAATCCTTTTAACTTTAAATGGAGTTAAAAACCCATCATTAATCCCCTCTTTGAGTGAATAAATATAAACTGGTTCGCCAAAATATCGATAAGTGTCAACATTGTCTTTGCGCTTAGGTGTAGCAGTTAAGCCCAATTGCACGGCTGGAGCAAAATATTCTAAAATACCGCGCCAATTACTTTCATCATTCGAGCCACCACGATGACATTCATCAATAATTATAAAATCAAAATAATCTCTCGGATATTCACCAAAATAAGGGGTAGATTTACCATCGATGTCTTTACCGCTCATAAAGGTTTGAAAGATCGTAAAAAAGATACTACCATTGGTTGGTACTTTGCCAGTTTTTTTGATTTCTTCGGGCTTTATTCTTTTAAGTGCATTATCTTCAAACTCAGCAAAAGCATTAAAATCATTATAAGCCTGAGTAGCTAAAATATTTCGATCCGCTAAAAATAATACTCTGGGCTGCCTTAAACCATCTTTTTTTATATTCCATCTAGTTTTAAATAACTTCAACGCAATCTGAAAGGCTATTGATGTTTTACCTGTTCCTGTAGCTAAGGTTAATAAAACTCTATCTTTATTATTCGCTATAGCTTCCAAACTCTTATTAACCGCCAATTCTTGATAATATCTAACCTGCCAACTGCCACTTTTATTCGCAAATGGAACTGCGGCAAATTTTTCACGCCAAATATTCTGCACCGCAAAAACCATATTCCAAAGCTCATCAGGTGTTGGATAGGCATTAACAAACTCTTCACAACCTGTTTTCATATTGATCGCGTAAATCTTATCGCCATTAGTTGCATAGGTAAAATCAAGGTTTAATAGCTTGGCATATTCTTTTGCCTGTGCTACACCCTCACTAACAGATAATTCATTGCTTTTGGCTTCAACAATAGCCAACTTAATACCTTTATGGACTAAGACATAATCAGCAATAGTTTTTTTACCTCTTTTACCACCAGCTTGGATTTTACCTGCAGTGATTTGGTATTCTCTTAAAACTTTTGAACCATCAATAACACCCCAACCACATTGTTTAAGGAGTGGATCAATTAATTCTGCTCGTGTGTCTGCTTCATTCATATTAATTCACCTTTTTTAGCTATTCATCATTTAAGTATTCAAACTCATTAATTCGCTTGGAAAACAAACTGCACATACAACATAAAAAAGATAATGCCTTTAAACTGTTTTCTTCTGTACCATAATTGACATCAATCCCGTGCAGAACTAAATGTCTATTTAATCCTTTAAAATCGCTTTCTCGCTTACGTTCACTTTTAAATAAATCTACATCGGCCTTAATTTTATTAAAACTATTAGAATCTGTATCAAATGAATAAATTATGTTTTTCATTAGGCTTATGTAGCTTTGATTTTGTTGATTTAGAAATTCTTGTAGTCCATTACTACTTGGTTTAGGAAGGTGAAAAATATTTTCCCCACCAAGATCATGTGCTACCCCATCAGCCTGAGACAAAAAAACAGCGGTAGACAATGAAAATTTATGATTATTATGCGCATAAAACAAATCATTAATAATGCTCTGTCTATTTGGCAAAAATTCTATCAATTGCTTTTGAATACATCCTAAATTTGACACAATTAATTTTTTTAATAATATCTCTAAATCATCTACACTATTAATGGTTAAACTCTCAATCAACATATGAAACTCAAGAATATCTCTAAAAATAATGTCTGAAATAAACCAACCTCGTTTTGCTAATTGAGTTTTATTACTAACAATCTTAGATATTAAGTCTTTTACTCCATTAAATTCATCATCAGAAAGTATAGCTAACGCTTCTTTTAATCCAGAATCATCCACACCACCTAATAGCAAAGAAAATATAA
>DPRZ01000223.1 GCA_003538525.1 Neisseriales bacterium | reverse complement strand
ATTAAATATTAAGCGCTCCAGTTCAGTGCTTGCTCCAAATCGGCAATGATGTCTTCTGGGTCTTCTAAACCAACTGAAAAGCGAATTAAGCCATCGGTTACACCAATTTTAGCGCGCTGTTCGGCTGCCATCATGACGTGCGTCATTGAGGCTGGATGGGTAATTATCGTTTCAGTAGCACCTAAACTCTCAGCTAAAGTACAGAGTACAACCGTGTTCATAACATGCAAGGCATGTGCATAACCACCCACCACTTCAAATGCCAGCATTCCACCATGATAACCACGATGTTGGCTTGCAGCCAATTCCTGCTGGGCAAATGAGACTAAACCTGGATAATAAACTTTACTCACTTGTGGATGAGCTTCTAAAAACTCGGCAACTTGTTGCGCGTTGCGTGAGTGTTGTTTAATCCGTAAATCTAGAGTTTTAATCCCCTGCATGGTCAACCACGCATTCATTGGCGCTTGAATATTTCCAATGTTTTTACGCATATAATCAAAGGCTTCCAGATATTTTTTATCATTCGCAAGTAATGCACCACCAACGGTTGCATTATGCCCATCAATATATTTCGTCGTTGAATATAATACAATGTCCGCACCAAGCTCTAATGGACGCTGCAAAATTCCCGTTAAAAAGGTATTATCCACGACCAAAGGAATATTTTTTGCCCGCGCAATTTGACTAATTGCTGCGATATCATTCAATTTCAAGGTAGGATTAGCTGGCGTTTCCAAGAAAATCAAGGTAGTGTTCTCTTGAATTGCCGCCGCAATATTGGCAGGATCAGCGGCATCAACATAACTAATACTAATTCCAAATTTATTAAATACCGTATCAACTAAGCGCACCGTGCCACCAAAGACTACATCCGAACACACGATGTGTTCGCCAGCTTTCATTAAGCTCATAATTAAAGCCGTGGTCGCAGCCAAACCCGTAGCAAAAGCAATCGCACCAGCCGCATATTCAATTCCAGCTAATTTCTTTTCCAAAGTTGCCACCGTTGGGTTGGAAGAACGGCTATAAGTATGACCTTTATTCACACCAACCGCTTCTTGTGCATAAGTTGCGGTTTGATAAATTGGTGGCAAAATTGAACCCGTGACTGGATCTGGCTCGACGCCAAAATGAATATTACGGGTGGCATTGCCTGCTTCGGCGAGTTTTTTATGTGCATAACGACTGCTCATGGGACTTCCTTTAACTAAAAATATCCGCAAATCTTATCACATTTTTAAACAGATCATACACCACGCTGTAATAAATCGAAAATAAATTTGACAACTAGTTTAAATTTGAACTATTATTACGCCAGTGTAGTTCAAATTTGAACTATATCCCTAATCAAGAGGTCAACATGCATTTCATAAAAACAATTCGCGAATTAATGAATATCATAACGCTATTTGAAAAAATTTCTGCGCCACATTTGCGTTCACTTGGTTTAACCACTGGACAATTTGACGTAATTGCAACGCTGGGTAATCAACCAGCCATGAGCTGCAAAGAATTAGCCGAAAAAACCCTTATGCTCAAAGGCAACTTGACAGTAGTTTTAACCAGTTTACTCAAAAAAGAATTAATTAGCCGCACAGAAAATCCCAATGATGGGCGCAGTACTCTAATTGGCTTAACGACTGCTGGCAATGAGCTATTTAAGCATGCGTTTCCAGCGCACACTAAATATTTACAGCCACTGCACGATCAATTTGAAGTGGCAGAGATGGATCAACTCCGCAATGAACTCTATGCGATACGGATAAAATTAGAACACTATTTAACCACCAACTCAATCGAAAGGAACTCAAATGTCTAAACTACTCGTTATCACGGCCCATCCAGGTGCACGTGAATATTCAAAATCTCAACAAGTTGCTGAAGCCTTTTTAAACAGCTACCAAGCCACTAACCCAAGTGCGCAAATCACACATGTGGACTTGTTTAACCTTGATGCACCCGATGTAGATGCAACCGTCTATAGCGCATTTGGGCATTTAATGGGCGGGGGCGCATTTAGCAAACTAAGCGCAGAACAACAATCCGCACTCAGCAAACGCCAAGCCATAATCGATCAATTTATTGCTCATGATAAATATGTTTTTGTCGCACCAATGTGGGAATTTAGTTTTCCTGCCGTTTTGAAAAAATATCTCGACATCATTTGCGCAGCACGCCAAACCTTCCAATATAATGAATTTGGCTTGCCAATGGGATTACTCAAAAATAAAAAAGCCGTCTTTATTCAAGCCAGCGGTGGCAATTATACGCCTGAAGCACGAGCTGGATTTCGCTCAATCCTAGCCGCAGCACCCCAAGCGGAATCACTACTTCCAGTTTTTGAGGTTTTAGGTAATTACGGAGAACCCATTGTACGCGCAACTTTAGCCATTATGGGGATTCTTGACTATCAGCATATTATGGTACACTCACAAGCTATGCCTGATTATGCCCCTCTAGTATTGGACAGCGCACTAATCCAAGCCCAACAAATCGCCACAACTTGGTAATATTTTTAACTTTAATTTGAAGGAATAATCATTATGAAAAAACTTTTATTAACTCTTGGTTTAGTGGGTGGATTTAGTAGTCTTGCCCTTGCTGGTGAAACTTATACTTTAGAACCAACACATAGCTATGTTGAGTTTCATTACAATCACCTAGGCTTTTCTAATCCATCGGGTAAATGGTATGCTACCGGTAGCCTAAATTTTGAATCACAAAATATTGCCAAAAGTTCAGCCAAAATAAATATCCAAGTCGCCGATATTGCGACTGGACTACCAAAATTGGATAAGCATTTGAAAAGTGCCGACTTCTTTGATGTTGAAAAATACCCGACTGCTACTTTTGTCAGTACTAAGGTTACCGATATCAAAGCCAAGCAATTTAACTTAGTTGGGGTATTGACTTTACACGGGGTGTCTAAGCCAATTACTTTAGCAGTTACACAAAATGCCGATCAAGCTAACCCAAATAATGGTGTGCAAACGGCAGGATTTAGTGCAACGGCTAATCTTAAACGTTCAGACTTTGGCATTGCCAATTATGTACCTAAAGTAGGTGATGAAATTCAACTTAATATTGAAATTGAAGCGGTAAAAAGTAACTGAATTACCTAAAATAATGCATCAATTAATCGTTAAATGATATAATTCTAGCAACCGCAAATAGCTCAACTAAGAACTCTTTTAGTTGAGCTATTTGATAAACTTATGATCAAAGAGGCAGAAGCCTAATTAATTCCAACCATGGAGCATCTAATGACAATACAAGCACCCGAGCAGATTACTATAAATAAAGAAAACTCAGTAAGTTACCCCGCGAGTGCGAAATTTTTTCACTGGGCAATTGCGCTGATAATCTTACTTAACTTGATTACAGGTGTGATTCTAGTTAACTTTTACTCGCTGAGTAAACAGCTAAATTTATTCATAATTCACGAACAATGCGGCGTAACGGTATTAATGCTCGCAATATTACGCCTAATTTGGCGACTATCCCACAAATACCCAAGTTTAGATGGTTTAATTGCTAAACATGAGATACTTTTAGCTAAATTTGGTCACTTACTGCTCTATGCTTTAATGTTTGCGATTCCAATTTGTGGAATATTACTCAGCCAAAGTTCGGGCAAGCATCCTGGATTACTTTGGTTTCAATTACCAACCTTGATCGAAAGAGATTTAGATCTAAGAGAACAACTCTTTAATCTTCATAAATATTTGGCCATTCTAATTACAACCATCGTAGCAGGTCATGTAATTGCCGCATTAAAACATCATTTCATCGATAAAAACCAAATTTTGACGCACATGCTGCCGTGGTCGAAAAATAAATGAGATTTTTTCTATTTTGGCGCTTATTTAAGAGCAACCATATCAAACCTAGGCATAAAAAATACATTTTCTTAGCGATGAGTGTTATGTGCCTAGAGTGTTTAGATATTATTGTTTACATTAGCAATGCAAATAGCATAACCGAAATATATCTTCCAGCGCACATTGAACATTTTATAGGTCTAGTTATTTTATTATTTATATTATGGATCTCAAATTTACTGGGTCGTACCATCTACAATAAAGGTTTACACAAGTTTCCACGGGTGTTTTTAAGCCGTCTAGGATTATTAATTTCAGCATTTAGCATCGCTATCTCATTAGGGGTACTCAGTTGGATCGTTATATATTTATGTGCCACCCATTTTTACAGAGCCTTATTTTTAATGCTAATTTGTCGTTTAATCTACCAAATCAGCTTAAATATTGTAATTCATAATACCTACGAATCAATTTTAGCCATGCCAGATTTGGCCAATGAATTTGTTGCGCTAATTGTCAATAGCTTGGAATTAAGCTTATTATTAGGCGTTATTGGCTACAAAATAATTGCGCATTTACCTTTCTCAAAATTAGATTCTTTAATGGCATTTATTCTAGCGATCGCCGTTGCATGGGCGATTCTAGGAGTCGTAATGTACCTTAATTCTCCCCCGCAAACTAAATTAGCCACGGCAGAAAAGCCAATTACAGTTGAGATAATGACACATTTTAACTCTAAAGATTCTTACATCTCCACTCTTCTAGTTGGTATGAAAAGCAGTCTCAGCATAATCGGCGTAATTTACATGCCCACTTACTTAATGCACAACTTAAATTTGAATTCACACTTAGCGTCCTACACGCTGGGAGTTTCAAGTTTATTCGCCCTCCTTTTAAATATTTGGGTGAATCAACATTTACATAAATTTGATTACATCAGCATCGTTAGATATGGTCTATCTGGTGTAATCATCGCGAGTATTCTTAGTTATTTACTGTTTATTTTTCACATAGCTCCGCTTATCAGTGTCGCGATTATCATTATATTTCACAGCTTATTTACCTTAGCTTGTCCAATAATACTCGGTAACTTGTTCTCACCCCAAACACGTGCCGTATCAATTATTTCCTGCTATCGTGATTCATTCTTTATCTTTTCATCAGTTACTTTTGCGGCAATCATTCTATTTACTCAAGTTCTGCAAAATTATATTTTTCCGCCAGTAATTTTTTTACTAATTATTATGTCCGTATGCTATGTTTGTATGTTATTAGTTAAAAATCATCAGCCACAATTAACCTAAATGTACATAAAGCCATCAACTACAGATAGCTTTAACTAAACTT
>DPRZ01000152.1 GCA_003538525.1 Neisseriales bacterium | reverse complement strand
TTTAAGCGTTATCCCATTACAACCATGGATATTCAATTAACGCCGGGAGCCAATCAACTTGCAGCAAAAAAACAGGTTTTAGCACTCTTGGAAAAAGACGCCGAACATTTTCCAACGGGACTGAAATATCGCATCACGCAAGATAATTCGCGTTTTGTGGCAGCCTCGGTTAATAATGTGCTAGAAACGATTGTGATTGCCTTTTTTCTGGTCGCGCTGGTGTTATTTATTTTCTTGCAAAATTGGCGCGCCAGTTTAGTTGCGGTGTGTACCATCCCAGTGTCAATTTTGGGAACGTTGGCATGTCTGGCAGTGCTGGGGTATTCGCTCAATACGATTAGTTTATTTGCCTTGATTCTGGCGATTGGAATTGTCGTCGATGATGCGATTGTGATTGTCGAAAATGTCGAGCGCTTGCGTAAGCTGCATCCCGAGATGGATATTAAGCAGATTGTTAGTTTGACCATGCACGAGGTCTTTGGTGCAATTGTGGCGATTGTTTTAGTTTTAAGCGTGGTGTTTTTACCCGTGATGGGACTGGGCGGTTTAAGTGGAATTATGTATCGTCAATTTGCAGTAACGATCGCTTGTGCGGTAATTATTTCGGGAATTTGTTCGTTAAGTTTAACCCCTGCCATGTGTTGCTTAATTATGTCCAAAGTGATGGCGCCAGTTAAGCTATTCGCATGGTTTGAAAGTGGTTTTGCTAAATTAAATCGCTGCTATGTCAGAACGGCCGAGCGTTTGATTGTGATGAAAAAAACTGTGATTTTAATCTGGTTAGCAATTATTTTAACCACATTGGGTTTATTTAACATTATTTCACAGGGCTTTGTGCCGAATGAAGATCAGGGTTTAGTCTTTGCTTCTTTAGAATTACCCAGTTCCTATAGCTTGGGACAAACCGAGTCTGAAGTTAAAAAATTCATAAAGAATCTCAATAAAAATTTGAATGTTGATTCGGTAGTCAGTATAACTGGAGTTAATTTTAGAGATTCAGGCAGCCAAAGTTCATCGGTAGCATCTTTAATCGTTAATCTAAAAAACTGGTCAGAGCGCAGTGGTGAAAAAAGTACCGCTGATGAAATTATTACGAGTCTTGAAAATCTCGCGCGTCAACATAGCGGTATGGTGGTAAATGCCTATAATCAGCCGCCGATTCGTGGTTTGAGTACTACAGTTGGGGTAGAGTTTTATATTGAAGACCGTTCAATCGGGGATGCTAGCAAATTAGAAGAGGTTGCGAATGCGTTCATTAAGCAGTTAGCCACGCATAAAGCTATTGGGCGGGCAACTCAATCGTTGAATACGCATGCACTCGAAGTTTCAATTTTACCGAATGTTGAACAAGCGACGTATTATGGGGTAAATTTACAGGATTACTACAACGCGTTACAAACGATCTATAGTAATAATAATGTCAATTTTGCCTATATTATGCAGGGGCTGGTGTGGGTGGTGCTGGAGGCAGATTTTCCGTTTCGTGCTTCAATTAAGAATTTGAATAACGTTTTTGTGCATTCAGAAAAAAATGATACGATGGTTCCACTGGCAACCTTATCTACGGTTAAATATGCTTCAGCGGCAAAAGTTATTCAGCATTTTAACGGTTATTTAGCCTCAAAAATCACCATTCGCGCACGCGATGGTTATTCGATGGGGGATGTGATGCAGATAGTGCGTCAGGAAGCTAACCAAAGTTTGCCAAAGGGGTATGATTTTGAATGGTCGGGCACGAGTTATCAAGCCGAACAATCGCAAAAAACCTCAAGCTTGGCGTTTTCATTTTCGTTTGTGATGATTTACTTGGTGTTAGCCGCACTTTATGAAATGTGGCGTTTGCCGGTGGTGGTTTTACTTGGTGTACCAGTGGCATTATTTGGCGCTGCCGTTATTTTGTTACTAAGCGCGAGCCAAAATGATTTATACTTCCAGATTAGTTTAATTGCGCTACTGGGGTTATCGGCGAAAAATATTATTTTATTGGTCGAATACGGATTAGAATTAATGCGCCAAGGGCATAGCGCGAGTTACAGTGCGATTCATGCTTTAAGTGTGCGCTTTCGTCCAATTGTGATGACCTCAATTACCTTTATTGCAGGAACTTTGCCGCTGGTTTTTGCCAGTGGTGCAGGGGCGAATGCACAACATTCGGTCGGTCTAGGAATTATTGGTGGAATATTGGGTTCAGTTTTAATTGCAACCTTGTTAACCCCAGCTTTTTTTGTGATGCTAATGCGTAGTAAAAAATTTACTAAATAGTTTGTTAAGAGGGTGAAAGATGTATTCTCGTCAAGAAGTAATGATTAATGTACCTGGCGGTCAAGTGTGGTCGGAGTTAATTTATAACGAATCAACTAAGCATAACCCTGCGTTAGTTTGTTTGCATGGTGGACCTGGTAGCACGCATAACGGTCTTAAATTTGGTTTGGCTAAATTGGCGAAATTTTTTCCAATAATTTTTTATGACCAACTCGGTGGCGGTAATTCTAGCTTGCCTGAGGATGATTCTGATCATGCTGATTTATGGCAAGTTGAGCGCTTTGTGAGCGAATTAGCCTGCGTAATTGAATATTATCAACTTGAGGAATTTAATTTATTTGGTACTTCATGGGGGTCGAGTTTGGCGCTGGAGTATTTATTCAGTGACTATTTGCCAAAACCGCAACGTTTAATTTTGGGAAGTCCATTAATTAGCACTGGCATGTGGCTTGAGGATGCGAATGTTTTAAAACAACAGATGCCTGCTGAGATTTATCAGTGCATGCTGGAATGTGAGTATAATGACACGACCGATAGCGCGGAATATAAGTTTGCCATGGAGCAATTTTATGATCGGCATGTCTTAAGGAAAAGTGAATTGGGAGATGCACAATTGAGTTATTTAGCCGATAATCCGAGTTATTTTAATATTGAGGCTTACCATAGTATGTGGGGACCGAGTGAATTCTATGTTACGGGTAATTTAATTGAGCTGGAACGTTTTGATGATCTTCAACAAATTGCGATTCCAACCTTGTTTATTGGTGGTGAATTTGATGAAGCTTGTCCAAGCACCCTGGCGCTATTTCAAGAGCAAGTGCCAGATTCTCAATTGGTAATTATTGCAGGAGCGAGTCATTGTGGTTACTTTGAGATGCCGCAACCCTATGCCGCTGCGGTAAAAAAATTCCTATTAGCTGATTAAATTTTTATGCTTACTTGAGTGCTCAACTAATTTTATGGTGGGAGATAAGTTTAGTTGAGCTAGAATTGATTAACCTTAAATTGCATTGAATATTTTTAGAACGAATGAAATTACATTTTGCGTAACTAACAATTTATTCAACAGCAAAACGCTGGCTTAATTCCTCCAAACCCAACTCCTGCAACAGACTAGTTAAGCGCTCACGAGATTTAGGATTGCCTTGACCTTGGTGTTTTGCAATAATCAATTCATTTTTCATCGAGTGCTCCCAACCAATTAATTCAGTGGCGGTAACCGCATAGCCATGCGCTTCAAGGCGTAAACACCGCAAAACATTGCTAATATGACTACCAAACTCACGGGCATGGATAGGATGCCGCCAAATTTCACCTAGAGCTGGATTAGCTAAATTTTTATTGCGCTGTTTTTTGAGTTCGGCAGCAACTTCGGCTTGGCAACATTGGACTAAGACAATAAATTTAGCCTTCTTTTGCAAGGCAAAATCAATCGCGTCATCGGTAGCGGTATTGCAGGCATGCAGTGCGGTGACAATATCAATGTTTGCGGGCAATAAATCCGACTCAGTTGAATCCGCGACACTCAAATTTAAAAAAGACATATTCTTAAAGCCGAGGCGTGCGGCTAATTCTTGCGACTTACTCACCAATTCACTCCGCGTTTCTATCCCGTAAATATGTGCTGGCACACTTAAAGCTTTAAAGAATAAATCATATAAAATAAAACCGAGGTAGGATTTACCCGCCCCATGATCAATTAAATTAACTTGACCTTTAAGCTTGAGCACTTCATTTAAGAGTGGCTCAATAAATTGGTATAAATGATAAACTTGTTTTAATTTACGCCGACTATCCTGATTGAGTTTGCCATCGCGTGTCAAAATATGTAATTCTTTAAGCAATTCAAGCGATTGCCCAGCACGGATTTCATGTTTTTGCGTCGCTGGTGTGTCACTTGCTAAAGTTGGTGTTTTTTTACGTGCCATGTAGGTTTTTCCTTTGTGTTGATTATGCCCGAGATTTTAGCATGTTTCGCAATAATGCTTGCTTGGGGATAGTTAAATTAATCCAGAGTTAGCCAATGAATTGGCTTTTCGTGTGCGTGTAAAATTAGTGTACTTGCATAATTGTTGGTTAGTTGTTGATTTATACACCGGTTGATTATTTGAACAATTAAGTATTTTAGCGCTAAGCCGTGCTTTGCTTTTAGATTCGTAGTTAAGCTGGTTAGGATTTCTGCTATAATCAAGTTCTTTTAATTCTAATGGGGTGGATTGAATGTCGCGCAAATTATCTTATCTTCTGGCTAGTTTGAGTCTAATTACGTTAAGTGCTTGTCAATCTAAGGTGAACAATCATCCGCAAGATACCTTGCGCGTAGATATTGGCGGTGATGTAACCTCATTTGATCCACAAAAAATGGTTGACTCCTACACTTTTCGGGTGCTAAGCGATTTAGATGAAGGTTTAGTTGATATGGATCAAGCCAATCGTCCGATTCCAGGCATGGCAGAAAGTTGGCAAATTTCAGCCGATGGCAAAACTTATCTTTTTCAATTGCGTAAAGATTTGTATTTTTCCGATGGTACGCCGCTACGCGCAGAGGATTTTGTTTATTCGTGGCAACGTTTGGCTGATCCAAAAACTGCCGCTTATACTTTTGTCATTGATCATTTAGTCAATGCCGAAGCGATTTTTGCAGGTAAATTAGCACCTGCGACACTGGGCGTTAAAGCACTTTCTGAGTATGTGCTGGAAGTTAAATTGGCAACCCCTGATCCAGCATTTTTGGCGAAATGTACGACCTTATTTACCACCGCCGTGCCACGTCACACCATTGAGCAATATGGGGAAAGTTGGAGCACGCCACAACATTTGGTCTCAACTGGTGCCTATAAATTAAGCGATCGGGTGGTGAATGGTCCAATTTCAGCTAAGAAAAACCCATATTTTTATCAAGCCAAGCAAGTAGCAATTCCTAATTTAATTTTTACACCTTATGTTGATCGCAATGCAGCGCTAGCGGCGTATAAATCGGGCAGCGTTGATATTTCAGGGGATGTACCAGTTGATCAATACCAAAGCTTAATTAAACAATATCCAGCTGAATTACACACTGTAAAGATGGAGGGCATGGCTTTTTATAGCTTAAATACTCAGTTAGCAGCGTTGCAAAATCGTGATTTGCGCCAAGCATTGTCAATGGCAGTTGATCGGGATACGCTCGCTGATAAAATTTTAGCCAATGGTCAAACGCCAAATTATTCCTATGTGACACCCACTATTGAAAATGGACGTTATGCTGGTTTGGATTATGCGTGGAGTAAATTAGGTCGTGAGGAACGGATAGCGAAAGCGCAGCAACTCTATGCTGCCGCGGGCTATAATTCGGCTCATCCATTAAAATTGGATATTTTATATAATACCAATGATGCGAGTCGTAAAGTAGCGGTGGCAATTGCGGCGATGTGGCAAAAAAATCTTGGCGTAGTTAGCAGTGTGCATAATCAAGAATGGAAAGTTTATTTGCAGTCACGGCGCTTAGGGCAATTTGAGGTGGCGCGCAATAATTGGGGTGCGGCCTATAATTTTGTGACGACCTATACCCCAGAATATGCGTGTGGCAGTGATGTTAATGTGTCGAAATTATGTATCAGTGGCTATGATAAATTAATTCATGCTGCGGATTATGAACAAAATAGTGCTAAGCAAACGCAGCTGTATCGCCAAGCCATCAATCTGGCGATGGAACAATATGCGATCATTCCACTCTATCAAAATAGCTATACTACCTTAGTTAAGCCTTATGTGACTGGCCTACAAATTGAATCAAATTTACTTGAAGATATTCGCTCGAAATGGGTTAAATTTAGCGATTAAATTATCACTAACGGTGTAATCGCATATTCAATTGCGGTATATGAAACTAAAAACCTCCAGCAATGGAGGTTTTTAGTTTCAGGAGATTTGGATTTACTTCTGCTAATTTTAAAGCTTCAATTAATGCTTTCTATTTTTGAACTTAGCATTTTCAAACTATCAATAGTTTTTTTTCAACTTATAGCTCTCGGTAATTCGCTTATAAAAAGCATAGCGATGGGCTTGAATTTTACCTGCTTTGAGTGCAGCAATGATCGCGCAATTCGGTTCATTTAAGTGAACGCAGTTATTAAATTTACACTGACCAAGATAATTACGTAAGTCAGGAAAATATTCCGCAAACTCAGTTAATTCTAAGTGAAACAAACCAAATTCTTGTAAGCCTGGGCAATCGATTAAATCGGTATTCTCTGCAATATGGTATAAAGCCGCGCTAGTCGTGGTATGACTGCCACTGGTTTCATACTTAGTTATTTCAGCGGTCCGCGCTTTGGCCTCGGGAAAAATTTGATTGGTAATCGTCGATTTACCTACGCCAGATTGACCGATTAATAAATTGCGCTTGCCTGTTAGATAGGACATTAGTTGTTGGCAGTTATCTACTGCGCTGAGTTCTAAAATTGGATAACCCAGTTCATCGCCATAAAGTTGTTGAATTTTGCTGGCAAATTCTGCGGACTCGATTAAATCCATTTTATTGATTAAAATCAGTGGCGTAATCTGGCTGGATTCGGCACAAATTAAACAACTATCCAAAAAATTCTGGTTGAAATTAGGTTTTACCGCAATCACAATAATGATTTGATCTAAATTACTCGCAATGATTTTACTGCGATTCAAGTCACTGCGATAAATTAAGTTCTCACGCGGAATTAATTCCATAATTTGAACTTGTTTGTCATTGATTAAGTTTAATTTAACTTTATCACCAACGACAAATTCGGTTTTTTTACCTTTGGTAACGGCTTGATATTGCTGTCCTTGGTATTCAACAATAAATTGGCGTCCATAGCTGCTGACAATTAGTCCGTGGTGCAAAATTAGCGCTCCAAATTGGCAATACGCAGGTTTGCCGGTGGATGAGAGTAGTAGAATTTTACATACAGATCATCGGGGGTTAAAGTACTAGCATTATCGCGGTATAATTTAACTAAACCGCTGATTAAATCTTGCTTATTGGCATGGGCTTTGGCAAAATCATCGGCTTCAAATTCATTTTTACGTGACATGAAACTGCTTAGCGGTGCTAGCGGTAAACTAATAATGCTCGTTAAAATGAATAATAATAACAAGCCACTGGCTGGGTTAATTTGGCTGACATTAAGTCCCGCGTAGAACCAGCTTTGATTGATTAGCAAACTAAACACAAATAAACCCACCAGCATAATTCCGAATGAAGTCAGCATTTGTTTGAGGATATGTTTATGTTTGAAATGACCTAACTCATGAGCTAAGACCGCGATAATTTCATCGTGACTAAGTTGTTTCAACAGAGTATCAAAAAATACAATCCGTTTACTTGCACCCAATCCGGTGAAATACGCATTCCCATGACTCGAGCGTTTTGAACCATCCATGACAAACACCCCTTGCGATTTAAATCCGCACTCACTAAGTAAAGTTTCAATTCGCGCTTTAAGTTCTAGATCTTCAAGTGGGGTAAATTTATTAAATAATGGCGCAATAAAAGTCGGGTAAATCGTTAGAATTAACAGGTTAAAAATTACCATCACACCCCACACCCAAAGCCACCACGTCGCACCAAGGCTATTCATCAGCCACATCACCAAATACAGTAATGGAACACCAATAATCAGACCCAGTAATGTGCCTTTGATTAAATCTTTGATGAATAAGCCCAGCGTCATTTTATTAAAACCAAAGGCTTGTTCAATTTTGAAAGTACTATAGTAACTTAGCGGTAAACCCAGCGCTGAACTGATTAGGCTATAGACAATAATTAGGCCAACTTCACTGCTAATAGGGTAATTACTGAATTGGGTGAGTTGTGCAATTTTATCAATTCCACCGCCGAGTGTGAAAATCAGCACGAGAATCACGCCATAAATTAGTTCGATTTTGCCGAGATTTAGTTTGGCTAATGAATAACGTCCTGCTTTGTGATGTTCTTCAAGGCTAATTTGACTGTGAAAGGCGGCTGGAACTTGATTGAAGGAGCGGTTTATTGCTGAAATTTGGCGCTGATTTAAATAATATTTTAAAGCGCAATCGATAAATAAAAGTAAAATAAAAACAATACTAAAGAGTGTCATGTTAATAAATAATCCTTTGAAATTAATTAAATGAGCTGAATTATTGCGCTCTGAATAAAGTCTATTCTTGCTGATTTACGCTGCATTAATCGGCCAACTTGATTTGTGGCTAACACTGATTTGTCAGCATAATTCTAG
>DPRZ01000293.1 GCA_003538525.1 Neisseriales bacterium | reverse complement strand
GTAAAACTATCATAATTATCAATTAATAAAATCATAATCCACCTCCAACGGCTAATTCAATACTTGCCATCCCGCCACGCGCTTTAAGATAGGTTTCCTCAACCTCTTTCTCTGGTACCGAATCATAAACAATCCCAGCGCCAACCCGAAGTTCAATTTGTTGATTTTGAATAAACATGGTCCGAATTGCAATCGCTGCGGTTAAGCTGCCAGCTTCATCAACCATCAATACCGCACCGCCATATAAACCACGGCGTGTCATTTCCAATTCATCGATAATTTGCATCGCACGAATTTTAGGTGCACCCGATAAAGTTCCTGCAGGAAGTACCGATTTAACCACATCAAATTGATTATAATGCGGATCAAGTTGCCCCACCACATGTGACACAATATGGCTGACATGCGAATAACTTTTAACATTTTTGAATTTAGTTACTGTCACCGTACCAGCTTTAGCCACTGCACCCACATCATTCCGAGCTAAATCAACCAGCATAATATGTTCAGCGGTTTCTTTAGGATCGGCTAAGAGTAGATTAATATCATCGCCTTTTTTACAGGTTCCAGCAATTGGCACCGTTTCAATCACGCCATCTTTAACGCCAACTAATAATTCAGGTGATGCACCAGCTACGGCAAATTCAGCTTCTTCAAATAAATATAAATATGGGGTTGGATTAAGTTTACGTAACGCGCGATATAGAGCAAACGGAGCAAGATCAGATTCAGCACTAAAGGTCCGCGATAAAACTACTTGAAAAATATCGCCTTGACGAATATATTCTTTAGCCCGAATAACTTTTTGCATATATTCTTCATCGCTAACATCTGGTAATAAATTAATTTTGGCATGTTGTGCTAGGGCTGGCATACTATTAATGGTAAATAGCTGCTCAATTATTTGCTCAATTTCGCATTCACTACCCTCGTGACTAACAATTAACTTTTGGGTTTGATGATCAAAACAAATTACGGTTTTATATAAGCGCATAAAAAAGTCAGGCACTGGCTTAGCTGGATGACGATCCGGAAGTTGTTCCTTCACGCGCACGCCATCATAAGTAATAAAGCCAAACATTTTGCGCCCTGCGCTAAATTCAGGAAGCAAAGCATAGGGATCACCAGTGTGCGCAACCGTTGTACCCGCATAATCAATCTTGATTTGGCGACCAACTGCACGTAATGTTGCTAACGGATTAATTCCAATAAAGGAAAATTTTCCATAACCTTCATCATACGCTGATTCCATCATTGTCGAACCAACGCCACCAATCGCACTATAGGCTAAAATAGGTGTTAAACTATCATAAGCCAATTGACGAACACGCGGCGTTATTTTGGCAAAGCTTGCGTCTAAACGCGAATCATTAAATAAACTCATTCTTTAATCCTCAGCAAATTTTATTGAGTGCCATAACCCAATTGGTTGTATTCTGTAATGACGTAATGATACATCAGTACAAACTACCTTGTCAAGCAAAAAAAACCACCTACTTTTAGGTGGTGCGCCTTAAGGCTGATTAATACATGGTTGCGCTATCGATACTTGGAATTTTATTCACTTTATATTGATATGGCGCCGTGCTTGTATAAATTATATCCACCCGTTGATTTTTAGGTTGTAAGCCTTTGTCATTATTTGGGAAAATTGGTTTAGTATTGCCATAAGAAATAACACTAAGTTGCTTAGCTGGAACCCCTGCTTTAAGCAAGGATTGTTGCACGCTCTGCGCACGTTGCAAGGCCAACTCTTGATTATGTTGAGTAGTGCCAACTTCAGAACTATTACCTTGAATTTGTACATACGCGGTTGGATGAGCAATTAAATAACTCGCATTAATGGTTAATAATTTGGCGGCATTTGCAGGCACATCAGCATTATTAAACTGAAAATAGACCACGTTATTCATAACGGTAGTCTTGATTGACTGATCGGGGTTATTCGCACTATCTACTGGGGCTTGATTACTTCCACAAGCGGTTAAACTCAAAATAGCAGTTAGCACAGCTAAAATCTTCATTCCACGCATTTAAAATTCCTTCTTAATAGGTGTTTGCTGTTTATTATCTAATTTAAAAAAGCAAATTTAAATAGATTAAGCATTTTATGCAAGCCTTATTATACTATAAGCACAAGACAAAGAGCTAAACTCAAGCTAAAAATGATACAATAACTGTAATTATATTCAGCATTGAATCATCGCACTATGAAGCAAATTATTATCCATGACATCGTTAAACAAATTGATGCACCAATTAGCCAGCCGAATGAACAAGCCAGTAGCATTACCGCCGATAACGATATTGATGCCATTCGCACTTGGTTGCTCGAATTTAGAAATAGTCCCAATACCTTTATTTCATATCGTCAAACTGCGGAGCGCTTTGTGATTTGGCTAATGCAACAACACTTAAATCTCAAGCAAGTTACACGCGAAATTATTCAAAATTATGAAGATTTTTTAATTAGCCCTAGCCCCAGTGATTTTTGGTGTGGACCATCTAAACCACGGATACATCCCGACTGGAAACCCTTTGTTAAAGGACTTTCCAAATCAAGTATTAAATTAAATTTGCAGATTTTAGGCAGCCTCTACCAATATTTAATTGATGCTGGTTATTTGGTTCGTAATCCATTTCGACTAATTCGCGCACGCAGTAAAACCTCGATTAATGTTGAGCGGATTTTAACCATGCGTGAATGGAGTTATTTAACTGATTATATTGAAAATTTACCACAAGACACTCCCAAAAACAAATTTGAAGCTGAACGCGTTAAGTGGGTATTTAGCCTACTATATTTAACTGGTTGTCGCAGAAGTGAGGTTGCACAAGCCCACATGGCGGATTTTGTCCATAAACGCGGTCAATGGTGGCTCAAAGTAATTGGTAAAGGCAATAAATACGGTGAAATACCCGTCCCAAATGAATTACTTAGTGCTCTCATGCGTTATCGTAAAGCTATTGGTTTAGCCGAATACCCAACGCCACTAGAAACCGAAATCCCACTAATTTTCAGTAAATATGGGCGGCTACAAGCGATTAGCGATTCAATGCTCTATAAAATAATTAAAACCACCTGTAATAATTTAGCCGATGAACTTAAATCCATCGATCCTGCTAGTGCCTATGTAATTAGTAAAGTATCTACCCATTGGCTGCGCCATACCTCTGCCACTCATCAAGTCGATGCTGGCATCGATATTCGCATTGTTAAAGAAAATTTACGTCACAGCATGTTAGAAACCACCATGAAATATCAGCATACTGAAGCGGATTCACGACATGAAGAAACGATTAATAAGTTTGGTAAAAAATAAACCTAATTACCTAATTTTGCGCTCAACCTAAGTTCACGATCAAAGCGTAAATCCGAACTCGCATAAACTAAAGCTTCAGCATTTTGCTTAACTGCAGCTAAAACAATCTCACGATCTGAACGCAAATCTTCACTCGCATATTCCAATGCCAAACCATGCAATTTAACCGCTGCTAAAATAAAATCGCGATTAGAAATTAATTCAATCGCCGCATGATCAAAAGCCCACTCATATTCCAGCGCAGCCGCTAAAACAACTTCAGGATCAGCTTTTAATTCGTTACTCGCAAATTCCAAAGCGCGCCCCTTCAAGCTAACGACCTGTAACACAAAATCTTTGTCCGCACGTAATTCATCGCTGGCATGAGCAAAAGCCCAATCATTTTCTTTAACTGCAGCCAGCACAATTTCTTTTTCCGCACGCAGCTCATTAGAACTAAATTCTAGCGCACGCCCTTTCAGTTTAACTGCTGCCAAAACTAGCGCATAATCACCACGCAAATTCTCTGCAGCAAATTTCAATGCACCACCATTTTGTGCAACCGCAGCCAGAACCACGCTTGAATTAGATTGTAATTCATCCGCTGCAAAAATTAACGCACTACCATTGTTACTCACAGCGGCAATCACGATATCCACATTTGACTTTAACTCATCGCTCGCATATTCCAAAGCCTTACCATTTTGCGTAACCGCCGCTAAAACACACTCAAAATCATTTTTTAATTCAGGACTAGCAAATTTCAACGCCCGTCCTTTTTGGCGCACGGCACACAACACCAGCTCTTTATCCGCGCGAAGTTGCTGATTAGCAAACTCTAACGCACGCCCATTTTCCTGAAGTAAATTTAAAACCTGATCTTTGTCAGATAAAGATAATTCAGCATAATTATTAGCCACTACAATTCCATTCATAAAAAAATCTAGTTTAATCAACTTAGATTTAAAGATTAATAAGCATTCACCACCGTTAATATGTAACAAATTAGTCATAAATTTTTAAGCGTTCCAAAAATTTAACGTTCTCATGGCTTAATTGTAGCTTATTTAAACCTATTCAACTCACTCATCTTAAAGTTTTGTACCAAATACATTTAGTTGATTATTATCAATTCTAGGTATAAACAGCTTAATTTAGCAGATTGTTCTAACCAAATAAAATAAATCATTAATTAGCGCAATTCACACTCGAATTCAAATTAAAGAACAATAAACAGGAACAAAGCAATACAGAGATTCTGTAGCAAATTACGCACACAATTTAGCAAAACCAAGCAATTATAGCAAAAAACGTCATAAAATACGGATATAAACGGTGTTTATACATTAACAACTATCGATTTAATGTTATAATCTAGGCTGTTAAAAATTTTTAAATGAAGATCGCATATAATGAAAAAATCTCTAAATTTTGTGCTACTTGCGGCAATTGCTTCGGCAATAATTGCTTGTAATGGTGGTAACAATAGTTCGACGCAACCAACCAATTCTAGCAATTTAAGCTTGACGTTAACGCCAATTAATATGCCACAAAAAGTAAAGAGTACTAATAGCATGTCAGATGGTTCTTTAAGTAGTGCAATTTGTCAAAATGGCACATGCACATGGAACAATAGCGCAAATAACAATATTACTCAAGGCGAGAATGACAATACGTTCTGCACAGGAACTAACTCAGAACAAAGCGGTACTGGATATACGTTGGGCAGCGGTGCTTATGGTATGACATTCCCAACAGGAATTCAAGCAACACCAACAGGATATGGTAAAACCGATGTTATTCTAGAATTGTTCAATACACCGTATGCGAATATATCTCAAGCAGACCTACAGAATTACTATAATATTGGATACACTACAATTTGGATCTCTCCACCTCAATATAGTGCTGCTGTTAATTACAACAACACAGACATTCCTGCATGGTATGGTGCTTATCAACCAATGAATTTTGGCCAAATTGGCAACGAAAGCAATCCAATGACTTTTGGCTCTGCTAGTGATTTAGCAACATTAGTAACTAATGCACACAAAGTTGGCTTGCAAGTAATCGTTGATGTTGCTATTCATCAATTTGCTGCCGCAGGGGCGCAAAGCTCACCAGGCAATGCCACTAACTATTATAGCGGATCTTCAAGTAATCCATCATCATTCTATTGGCCACAAACTAGTGTCTCTGGCTACATTCCGTTCAATAATATTTGGGGTGGTAAATCAACATGTACAGCAAGCTCAGGTACAGTTATGGAAGGTACTAACCCAGGTAATGCCACCTCAATGTGGGGACCTGATTTTGCTGATACTAATGCAGGATACTCCGGATTACCAGCAGGTTCAAATTCTTCAAGCTGGGTAAATCCAACGACTGGTGGCTCTGGAGCATCATGCAATACACAATCAATATTTGATGGTTACGCGGCATGGCTACTCGGCTTAAATAATAAAGGCGGTAACATGAGTGCTGCAGCAAGTGCTACCACAGGGTTTAACGTTGATGGTTTTCGGATCGATGATATTAGTGGACAAAGTACTACTTTCTGGAATCAGCTATTTAGTGATACTTCAGCATATAATGAATCAAGCAATATTTTCTTTGGTGAGTACCCAAATAGTTCTGCTAGCGCATATGATAGCTATACGGCTATAAAAACAGCATCAGGTAATAATGCTTCCAACAACACCATGAAAATGTTAAATTTCCCACTGTTAGCTGGTTTAG
>DPRZ01000050.1:1836-4267 GCA_003538525.1 Neisseriales bacterium | reverse complement strand
TACAATTTTAATTATTGGCATCTAAAATATCCTTTTTTAATTTTATATATATAAGTACGTTATTATAGCACAAAAATCTCAGACTGTTTTAGTAGGTTATTACCAATCCAAATAGCCCCATTCTAACTACACAGTCTCTATGACATATGTTAGTTTTGTTATCAGAATAAATATTCGTAGCTTTACACTGCATTTCATCCACAAAATCAAACCGCCTAAAAAAATTTATGCTGCATAGCAAAAATCTCGAATTACGCAGCTAATTATGCTATAATCCAAAGCTAAATTCGCTAATCAAGTTGGATAGCTTCAATGCTCTGACAATCTAGCGGCAAAACCATGTAAATTAGCGGCTCAAATTAAGCATAGCCAATCAATATTTTAGTTTTAGGAGTAAATTATGCCATCTTTTGACGTAGTCTCAGAAGTAAATAAAGTCGAATTAAACAACGCATTAGATCAATCAAATAAAGAAATTGCTAATCGCTTTGACTTTAAAGGTTCAAATGCAAATATTGAATTTAAAGAAAAAGAACTTGAAATTACTATTCACGTGGACAATGATTTTCAACTTAGCCAAGTTAAAGACATTCTAATTGGTAAATTAACCAAACGTGGCGTTGATACACGTTCACTGGCTGAGGGTAAAGTTGAAAAAGTTAGCGGCAATAAACTTAAAGAAATTATTAAAGTTAAAAACGGCATTGAACAAGAACAAGGCAAAAAAATCACTAAAATGATTAAAGATAGCAAAATTAAAGTTCAAGGCACAATTCAAGGTGATGTCGTACGGGTTAGTGGTGCGAAACGTGATGATTTACAAAGCGTGATGGAATTACTTAAAAAAGATGTAACTGATTTACCACTCCAATTTATTAACTTCCGCGACTAGGTAGTAACATAACTATGATAAAAATTGAAAATCTGAGCAAAAGCTATCGTCATAAAAAAGCCACCAATCAAGTGTTAGAGAATATTAACCTTGAAGTGGAAGCTGGTCAAGTCTTTGGTATTATTGGTAAATCAGGTGCTGGCAAATCAACATTATTGAAATGTATGAATCTGTTAGAAAAACCAGATTGTGGCAAGATCATTATTGATGGCGTAGATTTAACTCAGATTTCAGCTCAAGAGCTGCGCAAAGAACGACAGCAGATTGGGGTGATTTTTCAACACTTTAATTTGTTAAACTCTAAGTCAATTTTTTCCAATGTTGCACTCCCGTTGACCTTACAAGGTAATCATAGTCGCGCGGAAATTAAACATGCCGTCGATGAAATGCTTGCCTTGGTTGGACTCAGTGACTTTGCGAATAAATATCCCGCAAGTTTATCAGGTGGACAAAAACAACGGGTGGGAATTGCCCGAGCATTGATTACTAAACCTAAATTACTACTTAGCGATGAAGCCACTTCAGCTTTAGATCCGCAAACCACCTCCAGTATTTTGGAGTTATTGCTAGAAATTAATCAAAAATTAAATATTACAATTTTCTTGATTACTCATGAATTGGAAGTAGTGCGTAAAATTTGTGATAAAGTTGCCGTAATTGATGGTGGACGAATTATTGAACAAGGTAATGCCTTTGACATTTTATTACATCCTAAAGAAGCCCTTACGCGTAAATTAATTATTGAAGAAGAATCTGATAAATATCTGGAACAAGTCAAACACTTTTATAAATTTGAGAAGAGTTCAAATAAACATATTTTGCTCCTGTCATTTGTTGGTGAGGCGACCTATCAGCCAATTTTAAATATAATCTCCAAAGGTGCGGATATTGAATTTAGTATTTTACGTGGTGAATTAGGTCGGATTAAAAACATGCCTTTTGGACAATTATTAATTGAATTTGAGGGTGATGAACAGCAATTAACTAAAGCTGGTAACATCATGCGTGAGTTAAACGTACATTATGAAATTGTGCATTAATTTTTTAAGGCGGCACTTCAATGGCATTAGAAATTATTAATGATTTAATGAGCAACGTGGATTGGAGCGAAATAAATCAAGCAACCCTTGACACTTTATTCATGTTGGGTTTTGCGGTGTTTTTTAGCACCGTTATTGGTATTCCAATTGGCTTAATTCTATTTCTCACCAGTAAAGGGCGTTTATTACAAAACACCTGGGTGTATAGCATATTATCGTTTATTATCAATGTATTACGTTCGGTGCCGTTTATTATTTTATTAATCGTAATGATACCGGCAACTACCATGTTAGTTGGAACTTCACTCGGGGCTAAAGGTACAATTCCACCGTTAGTCATTGGCGCATTTCCATTTTTTGCACGCCTAGTTGAAAACGCACTTAAAGAAATTGATAACGGAATTTTCCATATGGCAGAATCTTGTGGTGCAAGCACTTGGCAAATTATTTGGCATATTTTATTACCAGAAATCACTCCAAGCCTAATTGCTAGCATTAC
>DPRZ01000050.1:0-1646 GCA_003538525.1 Neisseriales bacterium | reverse complement strand
GGTGGTCTCGGTGATTTAGCCATTCGTTATGGTTATCAACGCTTTCAAACCGATGTAATGTTAATTACCGTCGTGCTAATGGTCATTATGGTACAAGTAATTCAAGTTTTTGGTGACTTATTAATCCGCATTATCCGTAAACGTTAATCAATTTTAATTTAGATTTAGGAGTCATAATGAACCCACGTAAAATCAAACTTAACAGCGTGAAATTATTATTAGCCTTAGGCTTAACGGGAAGTGTTTTCAGTGCGCTTGCCAACGAAACAATTACAATTGGTGCATCGCCAGTACCACATGCTGAAATGTTGAAATTTATCAAACCAGCTTTAGCTAAACAAGGTTATGATTTAAAAATCACCGAATTTTCAGATTACATTACGCCTAATTTAGCGGTTACCCAAAAACAACTAGATGCTAATTTCTTCCAACATCAACCCTATTTAGATCAATACAATAAAGATCACGGCACTAATTTAGTTACACTAGTTAAAGTTCATTTAGAACCTATGGGTGTTTATGCCAATACGAGCTCAGAAGCTAAATTCATTCAAAGCAAAAAAGCCACCGATATCCTCAAAGGTAGCAAAATTGGTGTGCCAAATGACCCAACTAACGAAGGGCGTGCATTAAATATTTTGCAAGCTAACGGCATACTTAAAATTAAAGCAGGTGTTGCCTACCCAACCAAAAAAGACATTGCCGCAAATCCTTACAATGTGCAAATCGTTGAGTTAGACCCAGCAATGTTGCCACGTTCATTAGCGGGTAAACAAATTGATTTAGCGGTGATTAATTCAAATTTTGCACTCTTGGCTAATTTAAAACCGACTCGCGATGCCGTAATCTTGGAAAGTAAAAATAGTCCTTTTGCTAACATCGTAGCGGTGCGTCCTGATGAATTAAATCAGCCTAAAATGAAAGCCTTAGCTAAAGCCTTGACTTCACCTGAAATGAAAAAATTTATTGAACAGCAATATAATGGCGCTGTTATTCCAGCCTTTTAATTATGATTAGCTACTTAATTGGCAAATTAATTGATTTAACCCCGCCCCATGCAACACTTTTGGTTGCGGGGGTGGGCTATGAAGTGGATTTGCCAATTTCACACATTGCTCAGCTCCCAGCACTAGGTCAAGAAGTAAATTTATTTACTCATTTAGTAGTTCGCGAAGATGCACATTTACTCTTTGGTTTTTTAATTAAAACCGAACGTGACTGTTTCCGGCAATTAATTAAAGTTTCAGGAATTGGACCACGCATTGCACTTGCGCTACTTTCAACCATGAATAGTCAGCAGTTGCAACAAGCCATTGAAGAAGAAGATTTAAACACCTTATGTTTAACGCCTGGTATTGGTAAGAAAATGGCCGAGCGTATGTTATTAGAACTTAAAGATAAACTTAACTCGCCGCTTGAATTTATGCCCAATAGTAGTTTATTTGCTGGTAGTCAAACTAGTGAAGCCGCTATTCGCAAAGATATCAGCAATGCGCTAGAGAGCTTGGGTTATAACGGCAAGGAAATTAGCCAAGTTATCAAGCAATTACCCGAATTAAATGACCTAAGTCAAGGTATTAAAGAAGCCTTAAAATTATTGAGCAAACATTAATCAGCATGTCTTCGTAGTTAAATGGATATAACGG
>DPRZ01000142.1 GCA_003538525.1 Neisseriales bacterium | reverse complement strand
AATCAAGTGATTTGCACCACTGAATTTTCATATAGTTAGCTGCGTTTTAAATTACTTGAGTCACCTATTTTGAATTAATGGTAACACATTGAAGTGTTAATGTATTTATGTTGTGGCAGTAATAAGTAACTGTTTAACTAGATCAATTCTATCGAGAGTCTAAATCTAATTATGGGTCATTTCAAGTGGAATTACCCATTGATCATATTCGCTTGCGTTAAGAAAACCCAAGGCAAGCGCTGATTCTTTTAAGCTAATGCCTTCATGGTGGGCTTTTTTGGCAATTTTAGCCGCTTTGTCATAACCAATATGGCGATTTAATGCGGTAACTAACATGAGGTTTTTGCTTAAATTAGCTTCAATAATCGGCAAATTCGGTTCAATACCAAGCGCACAATGTTGATTAAATGAACGGCAACTATCGGCAATAAGTTGGATACTTTCTAAAACATTATGTATCATGACGGGTTTATACACATTTAATTGAAAATTGCCTTGACTACCCGCAAATGCTACGGCAGCATCATTGCCATAAACTTGTACGCAGACCATGGTAAGTGCTTCACATTGAGTCGGGTTAACTTTGCCTGGCATAATTGATGAACCTGGTTCATTTTCAGGAATGGTTATTTCGCCAATCCCGCAGCGTGGGCCACTGGCTAACCAACGCACATCATTAGCGATTTTCATTAGTGCACCCGCCAAGGTACGCAGTCCTGCTGAGAGATTAACTAGTCCATCATGTGCGGATAAGGCAAAAAATTTATTCTCCGCCGAGCTAAAGGGTAAACCAGTTTCGTGGCTAATATATTTGGCGGCTAGATCACCGAATAAAGGATGAGCATTTAGTCCAGTACCAACGGCCGTGCCACCGATGGCAAGTTCAAAAATCCCTTGCAGTGATTGATTTAGGTGGGCTAAACCATGATCGAGTTGCGCGACCCATGCACTAATTTCTTGACCGAGCGTAATTGGTGTCGCATCTTGGAGATGGGTACGACCAACTTTGACTAGTTGCGCAAATTGTTGTGCTTTGGCATTAAGGGTCGTGCGCAAAATTTGAAGCGCGGGAAATAGCTTATGCGTTACTTCTTCGGCGGCAGCAATATACATCGCGGTCGGGAAGGTGTCGTTCGAGGATTGTCCACGATTGACGTGATCATTGGGATGAACTGGGTTTTTACTACCCATTACACCACCCGCAATTTGAATAGCGCGATTGGAAATCACTTCATTCGCATTCATATTAGATTGAGTACCTGAGCCAGTTTGAAAGACGACTAAGGGAAAATTTGCATCGAGTTTACCCGCAATCACTTCATCCGCGGCTTGAACAATTAATTTGGCTAAATTGCCATCCAATTCACCTAAATCAGCATTCGCTTGAGCTGCAGCTTTTTTTAAAATACCCAAGGCACGAATTACGGCTGGAGTAAATTTAAATCGCTCAACACCAATCTCAAAATTATTCCGAGAGCGTTCGGTTTGAGCGCCCCAGTATTTATCTTCAGCCACTAAAATTTCGCCCATTGAATCAGTTTCATGCCGCATTTTGCACTCCTTTTTGAATTAGATTAATTTATTAAGAGCTATTTTAACAGCTTTAATTTATTTAAGTCGAGTTGATTGGTTTATAATATTGGATTAAATAAAATATTAGTAGGATTTAAAATGAAACAATTGGCTAGTTATCCATTTAGTCGTCCACGGCGTAATCGCCAGGCTCCGTATATTCGTAATTTAACCCAAGAAAATTGGGTGACGGCGAATGATTTAGTTTATCCAGTCTTTATTCTTGAGGGCGAACGGCGTGAAGAACCGATTTTATCGATGCCAGGACAAAGTCGCTTGAGCATCGATATGTTGTTGCGCCTAGTTGAAAAAGCACAGATGTTAGGTTTGCAGGGAATTGCACTTTTTCCTGTGATTGAGGCGGGTAAGGATAATTTAGCCAGTGAAAGTTATAACTCAGATGGTTTAGTGCCGCGTGCCATTCGCGCCATTAAAGCCCAATTTCCAAAGATTGGTGTGTTTAGCGATGTTGCGCTTGATCCATATACGCTGCATGGTCAAGATGGAATTATGGATGAGCAGGGTTATGTGTTAAATGATGTCACCAATGAAGTTTTAGTTAAACAAGCCTTATGTCATGCGCTGGCAGGTGCGGATTTTGTCTGTCCATCGGATATGATGGATGGCCGAATTGGATTAATTCGTGCTGCACTTGAGCAAAATAATTTGCATAATGTCGGGATAATGGCCTATTCGGCTAAATATGCCTCAAAATTTTATGGTCCATTTCGTGATGCGATTGGTTCGAGCGCTAATTTGGGTAATGCCGATAAATTTAGTTATCAAATGCACCCAGCCAATGGCAATGAGGCGCTGCGTGAAGTCGCTTTGGACATTGCCGAGGGTGCGGATATCGTGATGGTTAAACCAGGTCTGCCATATTTAGATATTTTGTATCGGGTGAAACAAGAGTTTAAAATGCCAACTGCCGTGTATCATGTGAGTGGCGAATATGCGATGTTAAAAGCCGCAGCGCAAAATGACTGGCTGGATTATGAAGCGACCTTACTTGAAACTATGTTGAGTTTTAAACGTGCTGGTGCAGATATTATTTGGACTTATGCGGCGTTTGATGTGATTAATATTCTACGTAAATATTGATTATTATTTATTATAGTTCGCTCATTGTTTAGGTAGTTATATAGTACACAAATTAGCTGTGCTATAATCCCTCTGTTATAGCTCGTTCACGGTTT
>DPRZ01000192.1 GCA_003538525.1 Neisseriales bacterium | reverse complement strand
AACTGGCGGAGTTTATAGGTTTCTGCAGCACTTAAACTTTCACCCGCGAGTAATTTATATAATTCAAAAGCTAAGAGTAAGGCTAATAAACCTAAAATAACTCCCGTAGTTACTGCACCAATGCCATCAAACACGGGATTAATTAGATAAGCCAGTAAAATGAAAATAAATGAAAAACCTAAACCCAATAAGGCCGCGGTATCTTCAATAATCACCACCACCGTGGCTGAGTCCGAGGTTTTACGTAGATATTTAAAAAAGCCATCTTTACTTTTTTTAGCTTTATAGGCTTGAAGTAATGAATATCCCTCAACCGCGATTGCAAATACCAAAATGGCTAAGACCCAACCAACATTTCTAATTTGTTGTGGGTGTAATATTTGATGAATTCCCTCATAGATCGAAAAAATTGCTCCAAACATAAATAAAACAATGGCAACCATAAACGATAAAATAAATTCTTCTTTACCATAACCAAAGTTAAATTTGTGATTGCCGCGAATTAAGGCGCGTTTATTGCCGACAAATAATAAAATTTGGTTGGCACTATCGGCAAAACTATGTACTGCTTCCGATAGCATTGCGGATGAGGCGGTAAATAAAAAGCCAATTAATTTGGCCAATGCAATTGATAAATTACCAATGAAAGCGGTCAAAATCGCTCTACTGGTATGGGTTTCGTTCATTTTAAACCTTAAACAAGCACAGTTTATAAAATTAAAAGAGGTTTTTCAACCTCTTTCTAGCCTTAGCCAATTAATTATTTTTGTGGATAATCGTAATTAAACAACCATTTAATGCCGAATTTATCAGTTAACATCCCAAAGCGTGCACCCCAAAAAGTATCCTGGAGTGGCATCGGAATCGCTTTAGCATCACGCGCCAGAAGATCGAATACACGTTGTTGTTGTTCGACGGAAGTGAAATCTAAACTCAAAGAAACTGTACTACCCGCAGGATTGCGCGGTGGCATACTACATGCATAAGCTGGGTCATCACTCACGTCAGATGCCATAAAGCAAAATTCTGCCGAACGAAAAGTTGCATGCATAATTTTATTTTGCCAATCGACGGGAAGTTGCTTTGCCAATTCAGGATTTTCACTATATAAGTGTAACTCTTCTACTTTTCCTGCAAACGCTTCGCTATAAACTGCCAGCGCTTCATGAGCATTACCAGCAAAATTTAAATAAGGAATCAATTTCATCATTACACCTATGGAAAATTAAATTGTTTGTAAAATTAATTCAGCAACATTAACCCCTGCTTGCTGATAAATTTGTTGCATCGCGGTTGGACTAGTAATATTAACCTCGGTTAAACAGGTTCCAATTACATCAATTCCAGCAATTAAAATCTCATTTTGTTTCAACCATTTGGCAACTTCTTCGGCAATGCGATAATCTTCTGCATTCAATGGATGCACTTCACCCCGTCCGCCAACGGCTAAATTACCACGAATTTGCCCATTTTGTGGGATTCGATATAAGCAATGATCAACAATCTTGCCATCGATAATAAAAATTCGCTTATCGCCGTGAATTACTTCTGGAATAAATTTCTGTACCATAATCGTTTGTGTGAAATAATCGGTTAAAGATTCTAAAATTGCTCCTTGGTTCGGATCATCATTGGCAATCCGAAATACTCCACGCCCAGCCATCATGTCAATTGGCTTGGCAACGCAGACACCATGTTCTAAAATAAAATCTAAGATAACTTGTTTATTTTTACTCACCAAGGTTGGGGTAATTAATTCAGGGAAATTTAAAATGGTTAATTTTTCATTGAAGTTGCGCAAGGCACTGGGTTTATTTAATACTTTAACTCCTGAGCGCTCGGCTAGTTCAAGAATCTGAGTTAAATAGTAATATTCTAAATTAAAGGGTGGGTCATTGCGGACTAAAATAGCATCAAAATGAGTTAAGTTAACCGTGTTTAAACGTTCAACCACTTGAAACCAATCTTTAGTCGAGTAAATTTCACTCACACCGTGAGCTAATTCTAATTCACAAACATTGGCAAAGGCTTGATTTTCGCGCGCATAAATTTCGCCAGGCGCGCAATAACTGAGTTGAAAGCCCATATCTTTGGCAGTTAACATCAGCAAATAAGTTGAGTCACCCGCAATATTAAAATTAGCTAATGGGTCAGCAATAATTAGAATTTTTTTCATAGAGTACTCTTAAAAATGGTAAAAAACTGAAAGTAATACTAATCCGTTGTTTGTGTTCATTAGCGTCTGGTTATTGTTGGTGACTGTGGTATTACCAATATAATCATATTCGGCACGTAAGCCAACGGTGTTCCAGCCATACTCAGCACCAAGACCCAACACAGGTACCATACTTGATGCATTACTCGGAACTGATACTGAATTTTGTCCAGCTGAACCAGTGGAAACTACGGTTCCACCATTAAAACTAGTTGTGGTATAACCAACCGCTAATTTTCCAAAGATCGACAATCCACTCAAAGCATTAGCAAATAAGCCAAATGGTAAATGGCCAACGATACCTAAATCTAAAATTTGTTGACTGGCATTGATTGAACCTTGGGTTCCAGTTGACGGATTATTGCCAGTTGTATAATTTACATTGGCAATATAATCATAATCGGCTTGAATACCGAGATAACGATTGAAATCATAACCAGCAAAAATTCCACCAGCCATTGTTCCACCACTTTTACTGCCTGCTCCATCAACAAAGCTAAATCCATTGGTGGTTGAGCTATTAATTGTGCCATAACCAGCACTAACTCCAACATAAGTTCCACTATCCGCAAAAGCGGCAACACTCAGTACACTTAACAAAGCCCCTAATTTGAATTTTGACATAAACCACCTCTCTAGTTGGCTACATTCTTCGTGATATTTTAGCCTAATAACTTAACACTGTTGACAAATTTCTTGTAAATACTGGGTATTATACAACTTAATTAGCTCCTTCGAGGCAAGAATTACAATCCAGCCAAACTTTTAGATTACGAAATAATTAACCACAAACTAATTGAATTAATTTTTGGGGGTAAGTTGATTTTCTTCTGGAAATTCTTCACTGCTTGCCGCCCGTGAGTTAACTGTTGGGCTGTCTGGTTGATTATCATAAGTAGTTAGCGAATTATTGTTTGGAGTATTTCCATTATTTGCACATGCAATTAGAGTTAGCGTCATTCCAGCGATTAGAAGAATTCGTTTATTCATAATTATTTCCTTAAAATAAAAGTTATAAGAGTCATTTAGATTCTTATTTTACCATTAGTGAGCTATCTTCATTTATTTTTAGTGAATTAACTCAGGGCTCTTTTAGCCAATTAGTCTGCAACGTAGCAATGGATTAGATTTCTTTGAATGTTTACGCGCTTGCGGAGATATGCAATAAAATTATATCAAGCTTAGCGGTAATTTACTTTCTACAATGTATTTTGTGAACCGTTTAAAATTAAATCAATGTAGCGACGAAATGTGTTTAATTTTTAATGGATGCCCATAATGAGGCAAGGACAATTATAAGTCCACCACACCAAGCAATTATACTTAATGATTCATGCATTATGAATACTGCATACAATGCACCCCAAACTGGTTCAGTGCCCATGAGTAAAGAAACTTTTGCTGGCGAAGAACGCCGCACCGTGAAATTTTGCACAAAAAAAGCAAACAGAGTGCAAAAAATGACCAAATAACCTAAACTCAGCCAAAAAGTTGAGCTTTGTGGCAGTTGAATTGTGCTTTTAAAGTTTATTACTAATGTTAAAACTAAACAACTAATTCCAACTACGCCTGCTTGGATACAAGTTAGAAAAATACTACTGATTTCAGGTTTATTTTGCGTAAGTTTCTTAGTTAGTGTAACCATTACACCGCGTAAAGCTGCGGCTAAAATAATTAGCCAGTCGCCAAGGTTAAATTGAAAAGATTCTTGTGCTTTGACACTCAATAAAAAGGCACCGAAGAGTGATAGGATTGTTGCGATAATCATACGCCGAGAAGGACGTTCTTTCAAGATAATCCATTGAATAAATGGTGTAAACACGATATATAAACTAATTAGAAATGCCGAATTGGATGCACTGGTATGTGCCAAACCATAAGTTTCTGCGATAAAAATTGCTAATAAAATTAGTCCTAATGGTATCCCAATTTTCAGACTTGAAATTAATTGTTGGTAACTTAACCTAAAGCCAGCAGGTGAAAATATAATGCAAGTTAAGATAAAACGTAGCGCGATAAATCCTAAAATTGGATAATATAAAATTGCGGTTTTGGCGATGCCATAACTAGTTCCCCACACGATTGCCACAAGTAATAATAAGCTAAAGTCTAATAAGTTCCCAGTTTTGAGTTTGGTCATTGGTAAGTTCCTTGTGCAGTTAAGATCGATTTGCTGTTATTAAATTGCTCAAGAATCGCCAGGCTTTACTACGTTTGAATAAGAGATATAGCAGTTGATTAAGTGCTGTAATAAATCATTGGTTGATTGAATCGCATAGCTGGCATGTTGTCCAAGCCAAGATCCTGTGTAATCAAATAAGCCATGATTGCGTGCAAAACCACGTAATTTAGCGCTGGCATAATGTTGAATTGGGAATGGATAAGCGCATTGGTCTAATTGTTGCATTAATTGGTTATTGATGCCACGTGCCCATTTGCCAGTTAAATTTTGGCTTAGTGCGGTTGAGTTAGAACTTTGTCTGATTAAATATTGCTGATGAGTTAAGTCTAGATTACTAAGATTACTTAACATAAACGAAGTTCCTAATTGAACATAATTTGCTCCTGCAGCTAAAAACTGTGTAAAATTAGCGCAATTAATACCACCTGTTACAATCAATGGAATGGCTAAATGTAAGCTTTGTATTTGCTTTAATAATTCTAAGCTGGATAGTTGATTACATTGCCCATTATTAATAAAACTGGCTTGATGACCACCAGCTGCAAAGCCCTGTAGGACGATGGCATCTACACCACTTTGGTAGGCGGCATGTACTTCAGCTAAATTCGTTGCATTTGCAATTACCACCACCGCGTGTTTTTTTAAACGTAATAGATTGTCAGGACTAAATAAACCAAAGGTACAACTAACGACCGGAACGTTATGTTTTAAAAGTAAATTAATATATTCGTCTTGTGGAATTGTTGCAGGAAGCGTAAAATCAGGCTCATCAGGCATTCCTAGTTGTCGTTCTAAATCCATGATTAACTGCGGTTTAAGCAATATTTGTGGAGTTTTTTGTTCAGGCTCAATAAATACATTTACCACAAAAGGCTTCATGGTTAATTGTTTAACTTTCAGAATAAATTCTTCTAATGCAGTGAGGCTTAAATATCCTGAGGCAATTGAACCGAGCATTCCTGCATTGGACACGGCTGCGACTAATTCTGGCGTGAGAATATTTCCTGCCATTGGCGCTTGGATGATTGGGTAAGTTAGGTTTAAGAGTTGATTATGCCGCATATAGTATTTTTCCTTGATTAAAGTTCTAAAACATAGGTCAAATAATGTTCATCGCGCACAAATCCAATTTTCTCATAGAGTTTTTGTGCTTGAAAATTATCTTGTGCTGTTTGTAGTGAAATCCATGAGGCTTGGTGTTCGCGACAGAATGCAATACTTTTTTGAATTAATCCTGTGGCAGCGCCAGCTTGACGGGATTCTGGAAGGACGTATAAATCATTTAAAATCCACGCTTTTTTGGCAGATAGCGAGCTAAAAATAGGATATAACTGCGCAAATCCAACTAATTTACCAGCTAGCGTGGTCGCAACGAATAAAGTTGAATCTCGGCGGCTAAGACGTTCAGCTAAGAATTTACGCCCTAGATTGAAATCATCAGCTTGTTGGTAAAATAATCGATAGGCGTTAAATAATTCAGCTAAATTATCTAAGTCTTCAAGTTGTGCTTGGCGAATAGTTGTGTTTAAAGTCATGGTTAATCCATCAAATCGGTGTAAGTATGAATTTGAATTATATCGTCTTGATATAGGCTACCCGTTAAATTTTGCGCATTAAAATAAGTTCCAAAGGCGGCACCTTTTTGCTTATCATCACGATTATATTTGGCTAAGATTTTTAAGGGGAGGTTATTACTCAGTTGACCAGTTTCTTGATCGGTGGTAATTATCATGCAGCGCCCACAGGCTTTTTC
>DPRZ01000215.1 GCA_003538525.1 Neisseriales bacterium | reverse complement strand
ACCACTTTGGTTTTAAATAATTTCTGGGAATTAATCGACGAAATATTAAATGCGTTCTTGTTTGTTTTAATTGGTCTAATGATGCTTACCATCAAAGTCGATCAAGCTGCAATTTTGCTCGGTGTAGTATGCATTGTTATTGTATTTATTGCCCGCTTAATTAGCGTGTGGGCACCTGATTTTATATTGGGAACAGTATTACGCCGTCAATCTAGCTTTTCATGTAAAAAAAGTACTTTGTTGGCTTGGGGTGGCATTCGTGGTGGTCTTTCAATTGCTCTTGCCCTCTCAATCGAGGGTTTTCCTGATAGTTTAGTTGCAATTACTTATGTGGTAGTTTTAGCCTCAATTCTGATTCAAGGTGGTACTTTTAAATGGGCCATTGCTAAATTATCTAAGTAACTATTACGTGATACTAATAAAACAGCCTTAATTATTCTTCACATAGTTAAGGCTGTTTTAGCTTGATCGCACAAATATATTATAGACTAATCAATTCATCTTAAACGTACATACCGCCATTTACATGAATGGTAGAACCAGTTACATAGCCAGCTTCATCGCTAGCTAAATACTTAACGGCATTCGCAATATCTTCAACTTGACCAAAACGCCCCAATGGAATATTTTTTATATACGCATCACGAACATCTTCTGGCAATTTGTCTGTCATATCAGTTTGAATAAAACCAGGTGCGACACAATTAGCCGTAACATTACGACTACCAAATTCTTTAGCTAAGGATTTAGTCATTGCAATCATTCCACCTTTAGCGGCTGAGTAATTTACTTGACCAGCATTTCCCATAAAACCAACTACCGAAGCAACATTGATAATCCGACCGAATTTAGCTTTGGTCATGCCACGAATTGCCGCTTTAACTAATAAAAATACTGATTTCAAATTAGTATCTAAGACCTCATCCCAGTCTTCTTCTTTCATGCGCATTAACAAACCATCTTTAGTAATCCCCGCATTATTTACCAGAATGGTAATATCGCCATCTTTTAACGCAATATCTTTAACTACTGCATCAATATTGGCTTTATCATTTACATTCAGAGCAACTCCGCGCCCGCCAAATTCTTTAAGATACTCCGTTATAGCTTCAGCACCGCTGTCACTAGTTGCCGTACCAATTACCGTAATACCATTTTTAGCCAAGGTTGTCGCAATTGAACGCCCAATTCCACGGCTCGCACCAGTTACCAACGCAATTTTCTTAATTTCTGACATAATTTAAATCCCTCTAAAACAATCTCTATAATTACACACTCTGTTCGCTTACAGACTTGCTTGCAACGCAGTCATACTTTCAGCCGAGTTCAAGTTAAATAATTTTGCACTTTCATGGATACGCTTATTCAATCCCGACAACACTTTGCCTGGACCACATTCGACAATCGTCATTACATCATTTTGTGCTAAAGTTGCAACTGATTTAGTCCACAGCACTGGCGAATACAATTGTTTAACTAAACCTTCTTTGATCGCGTGAATGTCACTGGCAATTTCCCCATTCACGTTTTGAATTAAAGGAATTTTGGCTGGATTAAACTTAACACTATTTAATTCAAGTGCTAATTTCTCCGCAGCTGGTTTCATTAAATCACAATGTGATGGAACAGACACAGGCAATGACATTACCTTACGCGCGCCCTTAGCTTTAAGCACTTCGCTAGCTTTTTCGACCGCAGCTTTATTTCCAGCAATAACCACTTGCCCAACAGAGTTAAAATTAACCCCTTGCACTACGCCAATACCGCTTGCCATAACTTCAGCACAACCCTCAATTACCAATTCATCTGACAACCCTAAAACTGCTGCCATACCACCTTCACCAGGTTTAACCGCTTCTTGCATAAACTCCGCACGTTTACGGACTAATTTCACCGCATCAACGAAATCCAAAACACCGCTAGCAACCAAAGCACTATATTCACCAAGGCTATGCCCAGCCATATAATCTGGAACTTTACCACCTGATTGCTCTAACCAGACTAAGTAAGTAGCATAACTAGCCGTAAGCAGTAATGGCTGAGTATTAATTGTTTGATTAATATTTTCCGCAGTTTCTTCTTGAAGCATTGCCCAAAAATCAACCCCAATTGCAGCTGAAGCTTCCGCAAATGTTTGCTGAACTATTGCAAATTCAGCTAAATTATCCATCATTTTCAAGGCTTGTGAACCTTGACCAGGAAAAACAAAGGCAAATTTAGTCATATCAAATTCCTCTTCAATTAATATTTAATAAACGAAGCACCCCATGAAAATCCAGCACCAACTCCCTCGAGCAGTAATAGATCTCCACGTTGAATTCTACCATCACGTACCGCGCAATCAAAAGCCAATGGTATTGATGCAGCCGAGGTATTCCCGTGCTCTTCAACAGTGGTCACCACATGCTTCATGTCTGTTCCAAGTAATTTTGCCGTAGCCTCTAAAATACGAATATTAGCTTGATGCGGAATCACCCAATTAACATCGGCTAAATCAACTCCAATTTTTTTAGCTAACTCTTTAGCTACCGCCGTTAAAGAACGCACGGCAAATTTAAACACCGCTTGCCCATCCATACTAATATATGGATTACCTTGAATTTCACCATTGTATAAATGACCATCGCAGGTCAAAATTGAATTATATGCTCCATCTGCACGAATATCACATCCCAGCACACCAGGCTCATCGCTCGCTTGTAAAATAGCCGCTCCAGCGCCATCACCAAATAAAATACAGGTGCCACGATCATTATAATCAACGATTCTTGACATAGAATCGGCACCAATTACTAAAGCTGTTTTAGCCATACCTGAACGAATATAACAATCCGCCGTAGTTAGTGCATAAATAAATCCGGTACAAGCAGCTTGTACGTCAAAGGTTCCCTTAGTTTTAATGCCTAACTTATTTTGCACAATACAAGAAGTCGATGGGAAAATTGCATCAGGGGTGCTCGTCGCCACAATAATCAAATCAATTTCACTGGCATCCATTTGCGCCATTGCTAAAGCGTTCAGCGCAGCTTGATAAGCCATAT
The DNA here is from genome assembly GCA_003538525.1 of Neisseriales bacterium. Classification (GTDB taxonomy): domain Bacteria; phylum Pseudomonadota; class Gammaproteobacteria; order Burkholderiales; family UBA11063; genus Aquella. The sequence goes on along the minus strand of DPRZ01000215.1, from coordinate 2,172 downwards.
CACTAGTTTTTTCACCAGCTGCGACAATTCTACGTTGGCGAATCCCTGTGCGCTCGAAAATCCATTCGTCATTAGTTTCAACTAATTGCTCTAAATCTTTATTAGTTAAAATCTTTTCTGGCAAATAACTTCCAGTAGCTATAATTTTTGAATATTTCATGTTTATTTCACGACCCTAAGAAAAAATAAAAGGCAGGGTTTAAACCCCGCCCAAATTATACCTTATTTGCAATAATAGTTTACTGCTAAACAACTTAAAATATACAAAAATTGTTTCACTGTCAATTATCACAAAAGTTATAAGCTTTTTAGATCATTAAATTCAATTAACTCATCTACATCTTCATCCAGATGTTTATTTTGCTGTAAATAATCTTGCAATAGACCAATTACACCAGCGTCAACTTCATGATGAGCTTGAACTAAAGCATAATAGAAACCATCAATATCAGCTCCACCATGGCTCTTAATTACCAAACCATTCAGACCTAACAATACCGCTCCATTATACTTACTAGGATTTAAACGCAATTTTAAGCGCTTTAAAACTGGGTAAGAAATTAAAGCAATTAACTTAGTAATCCAGCTGCGGGTAAATTCTTCTTTTAGAAAGAAAACTATCATTTTGGCAACGCCCTCGGTGGTTTTCAGAGAAACATTCCCCGTAAAACCATCGGTCACTACCACATCAACAACACTTTTAAAAATGTCATCGCCCTCAACATTACCATAGAAGTTAAGGTTAGTTTTCTTCAATAACTCCGCGGCTTTTTTGACCGTTTCATTACCTTTGATATCTTCGCTACCAATATTCAAAATACCGACGCTAGGTGAAGTTTTACCAGTTACACCACGCATTAATTGCGCACCCATAATGCCAAATTGAACTAAGTGCTCTGGTGAGCACTCAATATTAGCACCTAGGTCCAGCATACAAACCTCACCTTTGACCGTTGGGAGTAATTTGGCAATAGCTGGACGATCAATACCATCCATAGTGCGTAACACGTAACGCGAAATTGCCATCAATGCCCCAGTATTACCTGCAGACACAATAGCATTTGCTTTACCTTCTTTAACCAAATTAATCGCCAAACGCATAGATGAATCACGTTTAGTACGCATTGCACTTTGTGGTGCTTCATCCATACCAACTACTTGAGTGGCATGGACTACATCTATTCTATCGCTGTATTGAGATAACTTATCACCAATTTGCTTGTAAATAGCATCACGATCACCAACTAAAACTACATTAACGTCCACGGTTTCATCTAAGAAGCGTAAACAGGATGGCACAGTAATATTTACACCGTGATCACCACCCATAGCATCTACTGCAAGGATTATCGCCATAGTTATGCTACTTTATAAAGAATTAATCACCTTTAGTTTTAAGAACTTTTTTGCCGCGATACACGCCGTTTGGGCTAATATGGTGACGTAAATGAACTTCACCAGTTGTCGCTTCAATTGCTGTAGCTGGTGCAGTAATTGCATCGTGTGAACGGTGCATACCACGTTTTGAAGGAGATTTTTTATTTTGTTGAACTGCCATGTTGATTACCTCTAAATAATATTCTTTAAAACACCAAACGGGCTATCCGCGCTATCATGATAGCTTAGCCCAATACACGACTCATGTTTACTAGCGTAAGGAAGTAACATAATTACCTCATCTTCCACCAGTTGCATGATATCAAATTCAGCTTCAGCTAATACGCCATCTTCGACATCAGAATCACCTTCAGCGAATAAAGCAGCATCAAGCTGATCTTCATTAAAAAAAACTGTTATGCGCGACTGGTTATCAAGCGTGACCTCCATCGGCTGCAAACAATTTTGACATAAAGTGCCGATTATACCATAAATTGAAAGCTTAAGTGTAGGTCTATTTAACGTATCCATATAACCGACTAGTTCATAAGAAACTTCACCGCTAAATTGATCTATTTCTTGAATTCTCTCACATTTGAGTAAATCCAATTTCCCGTTAATTGTTTTGCCACTTTTGGCAAATTTAACATTGTCAATATACATCTTATAAACCCGATCCTCAAATGCTAAAAAGTGCAAAATTATAACTTAGAATTCTATTGCAATTGTGACTATTTAAGCCTTCTGGCGTAAATTGTATGAAGTAATAAATATAAATCCCGCACAAAATACAAC
>DPRZ01000033.1 GCA_003538525.1 Neisseriales bacterium | reverse complement strand
CCTAATATTTAGTCAAATCACACTGAAATAGATTATAGAAAACAAGTCATTTAAAAAGAATGGCTTGTTTTTTATAAGCTTAATAAAAGGTGTAAGTTATAACCTACTGATTTTCATCATGCTAAGCCAGTTGATGGTAATTGATTGAAGCGTTAATTTAGAACGTCACTCTCAGTTCAAATCATCTGCGGTGAAACATAATGTATATCTATTAATTATGATATTTTTGTTTAACCTATTAACCGAAGTAGTTAAAAAGAGCTACTTGTATTGTTAATTGATATATGTTAGAGGGTGAAAATTTAGCAAAATTAATAATCGTGCTGTTAGTTGTTGGAGTTAATTCTGCGTTTGCCTGCTCAGTAATTGCTCAAGATGCTGAATCTGTAGCAATGACGCGTGGTTTAAAAACCAAAAGTTAATTAGAGAGAGTGTTATACTATACAAAGTGCGTCAACTAAAGTCGCCGCTAAAACTCAAACAGTACAACAAGTTAAAAGAGTTAGTACGTAAAAAAACACCTAGTTTTTAATGATTCGGTGCTTTCTTGAAACAAATGATAACCTAATTAGCTCTTCGCTTAATCATTAAGTTAGTTAAAATCACGCCACTAATAATGACAACTCCGCAGAAAACAGTAGCTAGGCTAACCTGTTCGCCAAATAAAGCAACCCCAATTAAGATGGTCACAAATGGTATTCCATTGAGAAATATCACAGTTTTGGTAACGCCTAGATTTTTAATGGACTCAGAGTACCAGAAGTACGCCAACACAGAACCAATTAATGATGTATAGAGCATTATTGACCAAAATTCTAAATTTTGACTAAATATGTTACTTGGGTGTCCTAAAATTATCATAGGGAAAAATAACACTAGACTTCCAAAGACTGCGGCGTAGGTGGTGATGGTTAGTGAAGGAATCTGTTTTTGAGTTGCAACACGGTTCATAATATTATAAATTGCCGTAAATAAACACAAACATAAAGCGTAAATTTCGCCTTTTGAAAGGTGTGTAAAGATATCGTTACAGAAGAATTGCCCGCAATTTGGATTGGCATAATTAATCACACCGATAGTGCCGCATAATGCAATTAACATCGCAACATAGGTCATTAAACTTAAGCGTTGGCGCATGTATACTGCTGCTAGTAGAGCGGTTAGGCATGGACTAAAGGAAGAAATTATAGCGACCATATTGGGTGACAGATATTGTTCAGCGCTAAAAAAAGCCAAGTTATATAAACCGATTCCAACAATTCCTAAGCTAATTAGCAAACTCCAATGTTGTTTGAATTGTGCTACATCGATGAATTTCCCTGTTTTAATGCGTAAAATAGCAAGAAGAGCAATTGAAGCAATTAAATAGCGGAAGAATGCGGCACTATATAAATCCACGTGTTTAATTAAATAACCTGCGCTTTGGTAAACTCCAGCCCAAGCAAAGATGGCAAGAGTTAGTTTTATATAGGCGTTTAAATGGCTTTTAGGGGATGGCATGATTAATCGTTTCTATGCTAATGCAGTTCAATATAATAAGGTGGTTATTATACGTGTAATATTGGAATTAAAGCTAGATTTTGAATTATTTAGTGAGATTGGGATTCGGTAACATAAATTAGGCTTTTAAGTGATTAGGGAAGATGTTGAATAATACTTTAGTGCTAAATATTGACTTGCTTTGCTATCCAATAATTTAATAGATGCTTGATTTTTATTCAGCTAGTTTAATTGGCGGTTTTATGGTAAAATCCGAGGTTAATTATTTTTAATTTGTTGATTTATGCAAAAATTATTATTTCTTGCCTTATGTGGCGTAATGGCTTTATTCCAATACGAATTGTGGTTTGGGCGCGGTGGTGTCTATGACAACCATAATTTATCATTAAATATTAATCAACGCTTAGAATACAATCAGAAATTACAAGATCGTAATGATGCGGTAGTTGAACACTTGTTAGAGTTAAAAGGTTCGCCTGAATTAATGGAAGCGCGCTCTCGGCGTGATTTAAATTTAGTAAAATCAAATGAAACCTTGGTCATGCTTGACGATACAAGTAATGAATCAGCCGTTAAATAGGAATAAATGTGTACGCTTTAGAAATTAATCATGTAAGTAAGATTTATAACAATAAATTTAAAGCTCTAGATGACGTGGATTTTCAGTTAAATCCTGGTGATTTTGTTGGCTTACTTGGGATCAATGGTGCTGGAAAAACCTCTTTAATTTCATCGATTGCTGGGATTAATAGCTTTAAAGGTCAAATAAAAATTTTAGGCCAAGATGTACTCTCTAATTTAGTGGCGGCCAAAAAACAATTGGGCGTGGTGCCGCAAGAGTTGGCTTTTGATCCTTTTTTAACCGTCCGGCAAACCTTAGTTTTTCAATCTGGTCTCTACGGGGTTAAAAATAATCAAGCTTGGATTGAAGAGTTGGTGGCACGGATGCATCTTGAAGATAAGATGGATGCGAACACCCGCAGTTTATCTGGTGGAATGAAACGCCGCTTAATGGTAGCGCAAGCCTTGGTGCATAAGCCACCGTTAATTATTTTGGATGAACCTACCGTTGGTGTGGATGTTGAAATCCGTAAGAATTTATGGGAATTTATTCAGGAATTACATACGCAAGGGCATACAATTCTATTAACGACGCATTACTTGGAAGAGGTGGAAAAACTCTGCAATCAAATTATTATGATTGACAAGGGCAAAATTATTGCCAAGAGTTCTAAGGATGAATTAATCAGCAAAGCCAATGGCTTACCGATCTTTTTTGAAGTGGAAACCACTGCTGGATTATTTAGTGAGAGCTTGCGTCAGTTAATTGTGAATAAAGAACTGAATAAATATACTTTACAATTAAAGACCAGTGAAGAAATTATGTTGGTCTTAACGCAGTTGCAACAAGACGGGATTAAAGTTGAAAATATGAATATTAGTCGCCCCAAACTTGAAGATATCTTTTTAAAATATTTAGGACGCTAACATGCCATTTTTTGCTTTATTAAAAAAAGAACTTTATCGGTTTAGTTCAATTTGGGTACAAACTATTGTTGGTCCGTTGTCAACTGCGCTACTGTATCAATTAATTTTTGGTAGTCAACTCTCGGGAATTAACACTGGATTAGCACATGTAAATTATGCAACCTTTCTTATTCCTGGTTTGGTTATTATGCAGGTGTTATTAAATTCATTTGGCAATGGCTCGAGTAGCTTAATTCAATCCAAATATTCTGGGAATTTAATTTTCATTTTGATGGCGCCAATCTCGCCAGCCAGCATGTATTTAGC
>DPRZ01000265.1 GCA_003538525.1 Neisseriales bacterium | reverse complement strand
ACACATCATCATGCCATCTCCTAAGAATTAATTAAAGCGCCAAATCGAAAGATCCGCAGGAGTAAAAATAGTTTGCGGATATTCAACAGCAGCTAAATATAAGCCATTGGGCATAAAGGTTGGAGGTGCTAAGCGCCGATCACTTTGCTTAAAAACCGCATGAAACTCAGCCAGGCTAATTCGTTGATTACCGACATACAGCAAGGCGCCAATAATATTGCGCACCATATGATGTAAAAAAGCATTCGCCGTCAAACTAAATCTAAACATATTCTCACGTTGTTCAATATTAATTGAACGCATTTCTCGCGTTGGAGTATTGGCTTGGCAGGCTGAGGCACGGAATGCAGAGAAATCATGCTTACCAATCAATAAATTAGCCGCTTTCTGCATCATTTCAAGATCAAGTTCACGATAATACCAGCCCGCATGCCGATTAAATAACGCCGATTGCTGCGGTTGAATTAATAAATAATAATGGTAGGTTCGACTCAAGGCCGAAAAGCGTGCATCAAAATTAGCTGGAACTTTAACTACATCTTTGACCCGAATCGTAATCGGTAATTTACTATTTACCGCATTAATCCAGCCCGCCAAACTGCGGGTGGCACTACTATCAAAATGCACCACCTGATTAAGCGCATGCACACCAGTATCGGTTCTACCTGCAGTCACTGTCGTCACAGGATGATTAGCAAAAGAACTTAAGGCTTTTTCCAGCTGTTGCTGAACGGTTACCACATCTTTTTGCGTCTGCCAACCATAATAATCACTGCCATCATATTCTAATAATAATGCGTATCTAGTCATTTAACCCCAAATCCGTCAATAATTGCTGAGCTTGAACTTTAGTCGATGAGTTAGCAGCTGAAGAATTAATTAACTCAATTAAAATTTCGCGCGCTTTAGCCAATTCCTCAATCTGATAATACATTTGGGCTAAATTTAACTTTTCATCTAAGCTAGCATCAACATCAAGCCGCGTATCATCCTGTAGCGTCGAATTTATCACTTGTAAATCAGAATCACTCCATTCATGATGAGTTAGCCTATCGACTGCGACCTCTGGAACATTGGCTGGAACTCCGTGAGTATCTGCTGCCTCAACAGAGGAAGAACTAACTTGATTAAACCCAGAAAAATCTATCACCCGTTCACTCGCAAAATCAGCGCCAAGCGCGTCCACTGCCACATCAGGAGCAACTAACTCCTGGGGCGTAAAATCAATCTCGTGCGATAATTCGTTCAGCTCATCAGAAGGTTCAGCTTGCTCATGGATTAGTTCAGGAGTTAATTTTTTCAGTAATTGTTCTTTTTCTTGAGCCGATAAATCTGCAACACTTGGAATTAAAACTTCTGGTTCATCAAGCATAAGTTCAGTTGCAAGCTTTGATGAAGCAACTTCCGTTGCGGCGACAGCTAAACCAGCATGCGGTACAAAATCATACTCTTTGCAAATATCGATCAAATTACCACGTAAAGAACTATCCGAATCCAAAGATTGATCTAATTTGGCATAAACTAAATTAGCCGCCTCAATGCGATTGGCACTCAAATATAATTCCAGCAATTTATAGCGAATATCATCGCGAGTATCATCAAAAGACAATAAGTGCTCTAAGGTGTTGATTAACTCTTCATCAACAGGCTTTAAACTGTTATTTGACACATTCAATGACTGAACTTCATCACCACCCTCAATACTCGCTGCACTGTTATCGATCGACTCTAGCTCTTGCTGCTCAAATGACTCCAAGTTACGTTCACCAGCGTTATTTCGCTCTAGCATATCACTGACGGAGTTGATCGTCACACCATCAGCAGCAGCCACTGGATGCATGCTTGGCATACGCATTGACAAACTCTTATTTTGCGCAGCACGTAATTTAATTCTCTTATTCAGCAACAGCATGCCCAGCGCAAATAGCAAACCCAAACCCAAATAATATTTATACTCTAAAAGCGTGTCAATTAAACCTTTATCTTCATATGCTGGTGGCATTGGTTGCAGCACAAAATGTTTTTTCACAGGTGCTGATGCCACTGTCATAACTGAATTTTTGCCCGCAAATAGATCGGCTGACTCAATTTTTAAACTCACCTCAAAAGCGGCCGCCATGGCACGCAATACACCTAAACGTTCGCTTGAACTTAAGGATGCGCCCAATAAATACTGATCCGCCAGTGCAGATTGAATTAAATTAATATCTTGTGGTAAAGGTAGTAATATTTTCACCCCTGATTCATAAGGCTGCCCTAACGGTTTTATTTTAGGATAATTCTCTAAACCTAGAGCAATTATAATTTGATTTAGATTCAACAACGCATGAGGATAAATTAATTGTTCAAAGCGTGCAATCGCATATAGATTATCATTTGACAAAGTGGTATAAATCATTGACTTTTGGTCAAAATTAGCCAAACGCTGCATGACGTATGGATTAGTAAAGTCCATCATAAATACATTTTTTGAGGTTAGATTTGGATTAATTTTAGATGTGTTATTACTCACCGCAATAGGTTTTTCACCAGTAATCTTGTGCATTACAACTTCATGCTTAAACCTAGCAGGAGCTGCACTATTACTCACAACATTATTACTTACTTCAATCGGATCAAGCAATAAAGTATATTGACGGTAAAAATCATCGCTATTTTGTTGATAATGGAGTAATATTTTTAATACAGGAGAATTAATCGCACGGTTAGAGCTAATCTGTAAAAAAGGCGCACCTTTCGAATTTACAATTTTAAATTGCAAACTACCTAATTCAGGACTAAAGCTGATTCCATTATTTTTAAATTTTGCACTACTAGCTAAACCAATTGCCAACTCGGATAAACTTGCCTCACTAATGCCAGTTATCGGAATCGTTGCATTTAGCGGCTGACTTAGATAAGAATTAACTTTTATCTCACCCAAATCAGCAAAGCTATAAAAACTAAGCATAGCACCCGTGAGTGCTAGCAGTAATTTACGCATGTTTTTCCACTAAAATATTTAGCATCCGACGCAATGGTTCCGCAGCACCCCACAGTAATTGATCGCCAACTGTAAATAAACTAATGTATTCTGGACCAAATTTTAAGCTTTTTAAGCGCCCAACCGCAATATCCAGCGTTCCACTGACACTAGCTGGAGTTAATTCACGTAAGGTATCGGCTTTATTATTAGCAACAAATTTAACCCATGGATTAGCTTTAGCAATAATTTGTTCAATTTCCGCCAAACTTAAATCACTACGTTTAAGTTTAATGGTTAAGGCTTGTGAATGACTGCGTAACACGCCAACCCGCACACAAGTTCCATCAACTTTAACCGTATCAGGTGTATAACCCAAAATCTTGTTGGCTTCAACGCCGCCTTTCCATTCTTCTTTAGTTTGCCCATTTTCCAACCCAGCATCAATCCAAGGAATAACACTTCCTGCGAGTGGTGCACCAAAATATTGTTGCGGGAAATTCGCTGAATGTAATTCTTGAGTAACCCGATAATCAATATCCAAAATCGAAGCATTTTTATCATCTAATAAGTCTTTAGCGGCCGCATAAAGTGCGCCACTTTGTTTGAGTAATTCACGAATATTATTCGCTCCAGCGCCTGAGGCTGCTTGATAAGTCATCGATGAAATCCATTCAATTAAATCTGCTTTGAATAGACCATCTAAACCCAGTAACATTAAGCTTACCGTGCAATTACCACCAACATAATTTTTAATTCCGCTGCTTAAACCTTGTTCAATTAATTGACGATTAATTGGATCTAAAACAATAATCGCATCATCATCCATGCGTAAGCCTGAACTCGCATCTAGCCAATAACCATTCCAACCAGCGCTACGTAATTTTGGTAAAACCTCTTTGGTATAATCACTACCTTGCGTTGTAACGATACAATCAAGTGACGCTAACAATTTGCACTCATAAGCATCTTGTAACACGCCAACATCTTTGCCAACATACGGTGATTCACCGCCAACGCTCGAGGTTGAAAAAAATACTGGGCTAATTGCGTTAAAATCACTCTCCGCACGCATCCGTTCCATTAGAACCGACCCCACCATACCGCGCCAACCAATAAATCCAACTTTCATCATTTTAGAGTTTCTCCATTAAATTTTTAACTACTAATGCCGCCCGTCCAGCCGCCATTTCCTTTAATTCATTAAACGAATGAATTCCTTGACCATCTTGACCAGCCATATCCGACAATGAACGCACCACCGCAAATGGGACTTTATTTAAATAACAGACATGCGCAATTGCAGCGCCTTCCATTTCACAAGCTAGCGCCTTAAATTCATTGCGTAAAAATAGCGCTTTTTGTTCATCATCAATGAATTGATCGCCACTAACAATGCGTCCTAACACAACTTGATGATTTAATAAACTTACCGAATGCAATAACTCATTTAATTTAGCATCCGCGGCAAATGAAAACGTATCCATCCGCGCAATTTGTCCAAGTGGAACCCCAAAAGCTGTAATATCAAAATCATGTTCAACTAAATCAGTGGCAATTACCACGTCACCAAACACTAAGTCGCGCGTCAAACTACCCGCAACGCCCACATTGACAATCGCATCAGGCGCAAAATTATCAATTAAAATCTGCGTCGTAACCGCAGCATTAACTTTACCAATTCCACTGACCACCAAAATAATTGTATGTTCGCCAAACTTATATTCGGCATAATTATTACTAGCTTTGTCTAATTTCGCCACTAAGTTTAAGCTTACCGCCGCTTCAATTGCCGCTAACTCTTCTTCCATCGCACAAATTATGGCTAATTTCATGACGCCTCAATTTCTTTATTCATCAATAAGCGAATCAGGCGACTAACTTCATATTTAAGATTTTGCCGTGTAACGACCATATCAATCGCACCATTCTCAACCAAGAACTCGGCGGTTTGGAATCCTTCAGGCAGCTTCTCACGCACAGTTTGTTCAATCACGCGCGGACCTGCAAAACCAATTAAAGCCCCTGGCTCAGCAATTACCACATCACCAAGGAAAGCAAAACTGGCTGAAACCCCACCCATGGTTGGATCGGTTAAAATTGAAATAAATGGTAACTGTTTATTGGTTAGCAAGCGTAATACCGCAGAAGTTTTCGCCATTTGCATTAACGAATTAACACCTTCTTGCATCCGCGCACCACCTGAGGCCGCTACACAAATAAACGGGCAATTATTATCTACAGCCGCTTTAACCCCGCGCACAAAACGTTCACCAACTACCGACCCCATTGAACCACCAATAAAGCGGAATTCAAAGGCGGCGATAACTACCATTTGTTGATTGATCGCGCCTTGCATCACCACCAAAGCATCATCTTCACCGATTTTAGCTTTGGTATCGACCAAACGATCAGCGTATTTTTTACTATCTTTGAACTTTAAGATATCAATTGGCTTAACTTCTGCGCCAATTTCAACTCGTCCCTCGCTATCCATCAACATATCAATTCGCTTGCGCGCATTAATTTGATGATG
>DPRZ01000294.1 GCA_003538525.1 Neisseriales bacterium | reverse complement strand
GTAGTTAATGGGGATTTATTCATGACATAAGACAGGTATAATACGATTCCAACGCACCAAATGCTAAATTGAAGCATTTTAATATAACCGTAAATTGGGTATTCACCTGAACCATCAAATTTACGCTCATAATAATGATTAATCCCGCTAATAATTCGCACTAAAATCAAGGTGCTAACAAAAAAATAGCCAAAATAGGCCGCATGCACCATAAAACTCGCAAAGCCTTGCGTAAAAGCATCGTCGCCTTTAAAGCTCACAAAAGCACTACCCACGTCAAATACAATTGGAAAACTAATTAGCGAAATTACATCAAAGATTTTAGTTGCAGCTAGCGCAGTTAAGAAATCATTTTTACTCAGGAGCATTAATTTGTTGATTAAACGCACCATGATCGTACGCAACACCCGATCAAAAATTATGGAAAATACAAAAAATCCCAACGCAATAATAACCAAGCTCATGATAACTTTAACCTTCTGATCGGTAACATCCGATAAGATGGTTTCATTTAATAATTGATGAATACTAATTTGCATAATTTTTGGTTTAGATCCCTAACAACATGATTTGATAATTCAATCAGCAGATTAACACCGCAGGCATAATTATAACACTCATTGAGCAATTGCTCCATCTCAGCCAAATTCAAATAACGCATCAATCACTCTCATAATCACTAATCTTGAGTAAACAAAAAGCGCTGAATCATGATTCAACGCTTTTTATTTAAAATTGTGCACCGCTATAAATTACTCAACCGTCACTGATTTAGCTAAATTACGTGGTTTATCCACATCGGTGCCCTTAGCAATTGCCGTGTGATAAGACAATAACTGCAATGGAATCGTGTATAAAATTGGCGCAAGATAGGTTGGTACATTGTGCAGATTAAGTAAAATGGTCTTGTAGCATTGTGCTGCCAAATCATCCGCTACATCGGTAAACAAGTAAACTTGCCCTTGACGTGCCAAAACTTCTTGCACATTCGATTTAACTTTATCGGCTAATAAATTACTTGGCATCGCTACAATCACCGGCATATCTTTGTCAATTAATGCCAATGGTCCATGTTTTAATTCACCAGCAGCATAGCTTTCCGCATGAATATACGAAATCTCTTTTAACTTCAAAGCACCTTCCATCGCAACAGGTGCCATAGTATGTCGCCCAAGGAATAAAGCATTATGTTTATACTCCAACTCATTCGCTACCTCTTGTACTTGCGCTTCAACCTCTAAAGTATCCACTACTAAATGCGGCAATTTACGAATCTGCTCAATCACCTCCAACTCCGCGGTTGGCGTTAAACAACCGCGCGCTTTAGCTAAACTAAATGCCAAATACAATAACACCACCAATTGAGTAGTAAAGGCTTTGGTTGATGCCACACCAATTTCAGGACCTGCTTGAGTTAAGACATGAAGTTTTGATAAGCGCACTAGACTACTTTCAGCCGCATTGCAAATCGACAAGGTTTTATCCATTCCCATTTCGATTGCATATTTAACACTCGCTAAAGTATCAGCAGTTTCGCCCGATTGTGACAAACTAATCACCAAAGTTTGTGGGTTAGCTGGAATTTTACGATAACGATATTCACTAGCAATATCAACTGCACATTCCAAATTAGCATATTCTTCAATCCAATATTTCGCAATTGAGCCAGCATTAAAACTTGTTCCACAGGCAATAATTTGAACTTTGTTGATTTCCTTGAAAATTTGCGGAGCCTCAGCACCAAAAATCAACGGATTAAAATTATCACCTAGACTTTGAATGGTGTCGGCAATCGCTTTAGGTTGTTCAAAAATTTCTTTTTGCATATAATGACGATAATTACCCAATTCGGTTGCAGCCGCTGACAATTCACTCAAATTGAGCTTACGCTCAACCAAATTATCTTCTTTATCCCAAATTGTATAAGTATCTAAGGTTAATCGCGCAACGTCACCCTCTTCCAAATACACCACTTTCTGAGTCACGGGTAATAAGGCTGAGATATCCGAGGCAAAATACATCTCATCAATTCCAATCCCTAACACCAATGGCGAACCTAACCGTGCACAAATAACCTCATTCGGTTTATCTTTACTAATTAGCCCGACTGCATATGCACCATGTAATTGTGGAATAGCTAGTTTCACTGCCGCTAATAAATCCTGATTATGCTTATAAATTGAATGCACTAAATGTACAATTACTTCGGTATCGGTTTGCGATTCAAAATGATAACCTTGCGCCTGTAATTCGCTGCGCAATTCGGCATAATTTTCAATAATTCCATTATGGACAACGGCTAGAGTTTCATTGGAAAAATGTGGATGCGCATTGCTTTCGGTAACGCCACCATGGGTTGCCCAACGAGTATGCCCAATCCCAACTAGTCCCTTAAATTTATCTTTTGAACATTTCTCCGCCAACATCTTGACCCGACCAGTTACCCGTTCACGGGCTAATTGACCATTGCGATCCACCACCGCAACGCCAACTGAATCATAACCACGATATTCTAAACGTGACAAGCCTTCGAGTATCACTTTAACGACATTGCGTTCACTAACTCCACCAACTACTCCACACATAATCATACCTCTAAAAAGTTAATTACTTAATTCAGCTAAAACTTTAATTAAATCTAGACTATCATTCAAACAAGGAATATAATTTAGCTTAGTTCCACCAGATTGAATAAATAAATCACGATATTGGATTGCAACTTCCTCTAACGTCTCCAAGCAATCACTAACAAATCCTGGACAAATAACATCAAGAGTATTAATACCTTTAATAGCTAAGTCTTTAATTACCACCTCGGTTGCCGGTTCAACCCATTTAGCCTTGCCAAATTTAGATTGAAAACACAAAAC
>DPRZ01000288.1 GCA_003538525.1 Neisseriales bacterium | reverse complement strand
TATATGATTATGTATTTACAATAGTGCCTATGTACTCGTTAAGAATTTCAGCCATTGATTTTTTTTTCTGAATTGCGTAAACTTTAAACTGCTGATGCAAATCTTCTGTAATATTAAACGTGAACTGTTTCGTTTTTCCTAATTTAACCGCTTCTTTTAATTCTGTTGTCGCTGTTGAAGCGGTGGGTTTTTTACCCCATCCACTAATTGAACTATTCATCATTTATCGCCTTTAATAATTCATTTGCTAGTGCTTTAATTTCACTAGCCGCTTTGCCTTTTTCTTCAAATACCGTTACACCATTGCCTAATGTTTTAGCAAATGAGACTCTATCATTAATACCACTTTCTAGAACTGGTATACCAATTTGTTCTAATGCTGCTCTGACCTCTTTAATAGCTCCTGTATTTGGTTTTTGCCTATTAACCACAAACATAGCTTTTAAATCAGGCTTAACTTTTTGACGTTCTTTTATCAAATCAACAAAGCTTATTGAAGCCCATACATCATTAGGACTTGGCTGAATAGGTATTAAAATAACATCTGATACTTTAATTATAGCGACAGATAACTCTTCTAATCGAGGGGCACCATCAATAACAACGCAATCATAATCTTTAAACTCAGCTAATCTATCGGGTAGATCTTTAATGTGGTAATGATGGACTGGGAAAAATCCCCCAGGTTCTATATTAGAATTTAATGCAGCCCAGTCGGTCGTTGTACCTTGCGGGTCACAATCAATAACCGCAACACTAGCTCCATCTTTTTGAATGGCTCGCGCTAAATTAATTGTGATGGTTGATTTACCAACGCCACCTTTCTGATTAACTACTGAAAATACACGCATTTTATACTCCTTATTTCTTACATTATTGTAACACATTAGTATATACATATGTACATTATAATTTATATACATATATACATAAAGCAATATTAACATAAGTACATTTTGTAAAAGACAGTAGATAGAAATTTTTACATATGTTTTACACAGATCTATGCAAATGTTACATTTCTGGAGATGAATAATTTTTAATGATAACCAATGCTTGAGCATAGAACATGATATTTTGCGATGATTTACCTATCATCGCTACACCGCAACAATGATAGGAAATTTTGGATAAGAGCCATATGAAATTCTAAGTTTCAACTTGGCTACTCATTAATTTGATGAGGATTGACTCGCGTCAACTTTTTTTGGAATTGTTGTAGACTCTATTTTTACAACGGTATTTGCTGTTGACATTTTATATTGTCCTAAAAAACTAGGGTCTTGGCGCTTAATTGTAGCAGTTTGTTCAGTTGCTAAAAATTTATCTCGAACTTGAACAGCATTTGAATACCCCATATCTAAGTCATCTGACAATGTTTTACTCGTGATCCAGTCAGAAACTTTGCCAACGGTATCACGGGTTTTATTAAAAAACGAGTAAAGATAAATTCGGTAGCCATTTTCATATGGATAAATTGCACCAACATATCCTTCATATGATTTATTACTCATAAAACCCCAAGAAGCGTAACCTTTAATACCATACACAGCACCTTTCATATTGGCGCTCATTGCAACCATTTGTCCATTTGTAGTCATAGCATTTGAAAGCATTGATCCAAACATACTGTTGGATGCTCCAGCTGTTCCATTTTTAGGAAAGCTTACATCACCAGGTGTTGATGGTAAATCATCAGGTGTAAAATTACTTACTTCTTCAGTTTTATCTGTCGCTCTAAATTTAATTGCGTCTTTAAGTTCTGCTTTTAAAATTTCAAGATCTGTCGTTGTAGGCAAATCCAAAATAATACGCGTTTTTATTAACGTTGAATCATCTGCATATGCAATAGAAATACTGCAAAAAAAGATAATCCCTAAATTGATAAATTTATTAATTTTCATATTAAAAACCTCACTGTTGCGCATAAACAGCTGCGCTTGTTCCACTGTTTGGTACATAGCCAACAACAAACACTTTATTGCTTGCTGCGTATAATGAATAGCATCCTTGATAGATATTATACCCAGTATACGAAATAATACCAGTGTAGCCAATATTGGCCCAGGTATTATTGGAAGTAAGTGTGATAGAGTTGATTCCAGTACCAAGCGATCCAGATAATCCACCGCACACATATAAATTATTGTTAGTTGCTCCAGTTGTAACTACGCTAGTAATACCTGTGTAAACTTTTATATCACTTGTATTGGTTAGGTTAGTTGCTGTCACGGTGTTAAGGTTACTCACGTAAAAAATATTATTTCTAATAGATGCTGTTTGCCATGATGGGGTGTTAATACCCGTATATATGGCCGCAATATTATCACTACTGCTGTATGTACCTGTGGTTGCATCAAAAGCAACAAAATTGTACTGAGTATTTATACCTGATCCACCACTAGAGCTCATTGCATAAATGTATCCGTTGTTATAGAATGTTGTTGAATAGAATATACCGTTTGGAATGTTGAGTAACGGTATTACAGACCAAGAAGAACCGTTATACTTTAAAATAACCATTTGAGTCCCAACCGTGCTTTTACCAAAGGTTAGCATGTTCCCATTTCCATCTGAAACTAGATTGTTATTATAGAAACTGTATCCAGTAGGAAAATTACTTGTGGCGGTTGAACAATCCCACGGTATAGTCGAATTAGAAGAAGCTGAAATAGTACATAGTGTTTTAATCGCACTTAACTTGTATAATTGATTAGATATTGGTTCGTAAGTTATTGAATCATCGTGGTTAACATTAGCAGTAGTTCCAATTTGATTTGTCCACTGTGGTCCTACGGTAATGCTTCCTCCACCACCTCCGCCATTATCTCCGCCGCCGCTAGAAACCCCACCCCCACCATTACATGCCAATAACCCAGTAGCCGCAAACAATGTGACTCCAATTAGTTTTAATTTTTTACTCATAATCACCCTCCATAAATGTATAGTATAATTAGCAATGATAATTATACTATACATAACCCAGTGGCAATCAAAAATGAACACTATTATTAGCTTTTTATAATGTGTAATTTTCGAGAGTAAAATCGCACTATGTTGTATTATTTCGTGAAGGGGTGTTAAATATAAACGTTGAATAT
>DPRZ01000229.1 GCA_003538525.1 Neisseriales bacterium | reverse complement strand
TAAGGTTTCATCTATGGATAAGGCATGCCATTGAGGTTCTAATTTACTTGCATTCAAACCACGAGTCTCCATTTAAATGTTTTTGGTACGCTTTATCTTTGGCGTGGAAGTTTATTCATCTTGGCTTGATAGTATTATTTTCAATGCTTAACCAAGGATTTATGACTGTTTAAGTCTATCTATTATAACGTATAGTTTGGTTACGAATAAATTACTTATTCAATAAGCTAAGTCGAGTAATGTGTTAACTATGCTGTGGCGCTATGGATGAATTTGCTTGGATTGCCATTATTCTAATACAGTATTAGATTTACACCAAGATAATCAGAAAATGTAGTTATAGTTGACTTATTATTTTGACTTTACATTTAGAGAATGATTATGATGCCAACAAATTATCTTTAAAAGTTACACGGCAAGAGATTTCTTAGTAAATGAAGTGTGATTTTGTTTTGAATAGGTGCGTAAATGCTACAGGTTTCTAAAAACAGTGTACTTTAATAAAACACATAATCAACAAACAGTGTAGTTTAAATTTTCTTATATTTGGTGCGTGTGGGTTTTATTGCTAAATTTGGTGCTGTATGCGCTGCTTGATTGTTGCTTTTTATCGCGCTCCCCGTTTGGGGTACTAGGCAAGAGTGTTGAATTTAGTTACAATAGAGTATGCTCACAGAAATGTCAATTTAATTACAATATACGATCAAGAGATGATAACCGCAGGTTAATGGATAAATAGTTCTTTAGAATAATCTATCCCATCGTTTTTATCTACATCTGGTGCGGAATTATTTTAATCTCTTTGGGTTTAATTACTGATTAAGGTTGCTGTATTACACTAATCCACCATCTTCCTGCCGTGTAGAGTTTTATTTTTTATTAAGGGATACTATGAATCATAAATTATTGTTAACTGTAATTGCTGGCTTAACGCTAGTTGGTTGTGCGAATAATCCACTAAGTTCATATAAAAATACGAGTGATAAACATTTAAATAATGTTTATACTGGAAATCTAATGACCGCGATGCAGGCAGAAAGTACATCAGATGTGCTGTATAATATGGAGTATGGTTCTTTGCTACGCTTAAATCAAAGTTACGAATCAAGTAACCTTTATTTTAGTAAAGCACAATCTTCAATTGACCTGTGGGCATTAAGTTGGGCAAATACAACTGGTGGTAAATTAAGTACTTCGGCGACAGCTTTATTAATAAATGATAGCGCCAATGATTATGAACCACGGGGCTATGAAAAAACTTTCTTGACCACGCTGCACGCGTTAAATCAAATGGACTTAAATAATTTAGATAATGCGCGAGTGGAAATTAAACGCATGTATCAAATTGAACAAGCTACGCAAAATTATAATCAAGCACTGTATAATCAAGAAGCCATTGACGTAGCAAAAGACGGTAAAGATAAAACGAGTAATTACCTACAAAGCCAAATTATTAAGAAATATGATTTTAGTGATATAGCTAATCCACAAGTATTAGCATTGAAAAATAGTTACCAAAATGCATTTAGTCACTATTTAGCGGGCTTTATTTTTGAAGCTTTAAATGAGCCAAGTTTAGCACGTCCTGGTTATCTTAAATCTGGACAGCTTAATCCAAGTAATGCTTTAGTGCAAAGTAGTATTGATAATATTGATAAAAATGTTAAGCCTAAAGCTGGATTTACAGATTTATTAATTGTTGAGGAAACAGGTCATGCTCCACAAATTAAATCAGTAGAGGTGCATATTCCAATTAATTTAAATTTAGTCGGTACTCAAAATTCATGTGTTAATATGATTAATATTTTCTATCCTAAATTGATGCTCGATCGCAATAATGTTGGTGTGTATAATTATAAGTTAGATAATCAAAATATGACACCACAACCGATGGTTGATGTTAATTTAATGGCAGCACGAGCGATTAAGGATAATACACCTCATATTATTTCACGTAATATTGCAGCGGCGTTGCGTAATATTGCTACGTCACAAGCAGCTTGCAGTGCGGGTGGTAGTGTTGGAAGTATACTTAGTCTTGGAACTTCAATCACAGGGGCCTTACTTGATACGGCGGATGAGCGTGCTTGGACACTTCTACCAAGCAAAATTAATATAAATCGTACAACTCTTGCATACGGAAAGCATATAATTACGGTTAATGTAAATGGCGTTGATTACACTAAACAAATTACATTAAGTCAACCGTATCAAATTATCACTTTCCGTGTAATAGGCAATCAAGTTTTATTTGATACACAACGTTCAATGTTAAATTAAGGAATAATTATGAAAAAATGGCTACTCGCTGGTCTTGGCGCGTTAAGCTTAATTGGTTGTAGTAGTAATAAAATCAGCGAACACTCGGTGCAGGTTGGTTCAATGGGGGATATTTCTATAACCGATATGCGCTCGGCGCGAGTTAATGGATTATTAGTTGCTCAAGCTAAATTCCATAATAGCGGCAGTTCGTCACAAACTGGTTTTTATCGTTGTCAATTCTCTGATGCAAATAAAATGGCGGTTGGTGATGCTGAGGTATGGCAGCCAATTACGATTTATAACAATGAAGATCAACCGATTAAATGCATGGCGACTCAGTTAGAAGCGACTGATTTTAAAGTTGAATTTTCAGCTGATGCCAAAAATGTAAATGTATTTCAATAAATTTTAAAGGAATTATAGATGAAGTCAAAATTAATTAAATTCTCATTATTAGGTAGTTTATTT
>DPRZ01000002.1 GCA_003538525.1 Neisseriales bacterium | reverse complement strand
TCCTGCGCTTTATCAACCATGGTTTGGTTAATTGTTGCTTGCAAATCGCTACACCCACAGCTTTTTTTACCCATATACAGTAATTCTGCATCTGGTTTAGCAAATTTCAACATATCTTCATTTACTAATCTATCATACAAAATACAATCGGCAGTTTGAATAGCTTTTAGTGCTTTAACCGTTAATAAATCGACCTCACCAGCTCCCGCGCCCGCAATAATTACTTTACCTATAGTTATCATCTTTTATCCTTATGCAATTGGTTTTTTAACGTTAATATTTGAGCGGTATTCCGTTTCAGTCCAGAAGATTCGTTCAGCTACCATTGCCTCAGGGTTAAGTTTAACGTCTTTTAACATTAACTCTCTAAAACGATGATATCCTGCTTTGTCAATTAGATGTCCACCATGTAAGTAAAGTGGTTTATTTTCTAAAATGGTTGCTGAGAAACTTTGCCAGTTTTTAATTACGGCAATTAGGACATCTTCTGTTACCCAATTTAAGAACATTTTACCCATCCGTGGAGTTTGCTTACCTGTACGTCCACCAATCATCACTCGGTAGAATTTTTGTTTTGAGTATGCCCATGCACCTGAAGGACAAGCTGAAACACATTCACCACAGCCAACACAACAACACATATCTTTTTCAATTTTGTTGTTTACTAATTCTAAAACACCTGTTGCCACTTTTTTACATACAGTTGCACAACGCCCACAGCCAATACAACGCTCAGGCATATATTCAGGGATAGTTAAACCAATAATCCCGAAATCACAGAAATGTGCTTTTGAACAATCATTTGGACAGCCCGCAATATTCATTTTCATGTGATAATGACTTGGGAAAATTTCTTTTTCCATTTTGCGCGCTAGCTCATGAGTATTTACATTACCTTTAATGCAATGTGAATTACCAATACATGCAACAATATTCCGTGCGCCAATAGTTGGATAGCCAGCTTCGTTTGACTCCATATCAATACCACACGCTTCAATTTCAATTTCTTTGATGTAATCTTGAATGTACGCATTTACTTCATCAACGTATTTGTATTTAATCCCTGGTGCATTTAAAGTTTGGCGAGTTCCAATATGGAATGTGCCATTGCCCCATGTTTCAGCAATATGTTGAATTACTGCCAAATATTTTGCTTTAATTAACGAACCGGGGACGCGTAATTGGATCATAAATTCGCCAGCTACTTTGGATTGACGGAAACAATTTACCCGGAGTTTTTTTACATCTATATCGTGATTCATAATCTCTTCCTTTAGTCAAACAAATGAGCTGTCGCAGCATAATTAAATACCGGACCTTCAAGACAAACATAAACTTCATCAATTCGGCAGTGTCCGCATTTACCAACCGCACATGACATTCTACGCTCAAATGATACCCAAATTTTTTCTGGTGGTACGCCATTTTTAATAAACTCTTTTGCGGTGAATTCCATCATGCGCGGTGGTCCAACAATCACTACTTCTACTGAATTCATGTCTTGTTTAATCGTTTTTAAACCACTAACATATTGAGTAACTAACCCAGTTTTTTCATCGGGAGCTCCGCTTGGATTATCCACCGTTACGATCACTGGAAACTGTTTTTCCCATTCCGCGATTTCTGATTTGAAAATTACGTTGTCAGTATCTTTGAAACCTAATAATAATTCAAAGCTTTTGAGATCTTGTGGATTGGCATGGAAATGCTTAATTAATGAACGAACAGGCGCTAAACCAGAACCACCCGCGACAATGGCTAAATGTTTGCCTTCGTAATTAGCGATTTGGAATCCCTTGCCATATGGACCACGCATCGGTAAATAATCACCAACGTTTAAGTTAAATATTTGATTAGTTACCAAACCAACTTTACGGATTAAGAATTCCAACCATTGTTCTTCAACGCTAAAGTCGGTAATTGAAATTGCACATTCGCCAAATCCTGGCACGGATAACTGTAAAAATTGCCCATTATGAACTTTATCCACATGAGGAAAACGTACACGATATAAATTTTCAATCGCGGTAGTTTTGGTAATCGCTAAAATTTCACAATTAATCGGGAGTAAATTATTTGCTGTCATGATTGAGCTCCTGTTTGATTTGTTCAACGGCAGTGTGCATTTTTTGGATCATGCTTGAAAATGAAATATGCTCCGGACAACGGTCATCACAACGTCCGCAACCAACACACATATTGTCACCAAAGCGTTGTTTGTGATCATGTACTTTATGCAATGCTTTGAACCGCATACGTTCTGCTGCTGAAGTACGGAAAGTATGTCCACCAGCCATGTCGGTAAATCCATCTACGTGGCACGATGCTGCCATGCGACGACGTTCACCAGCACCAGTTTCACTATCGGTGGCAAATTTTACGTCATAAGTTGTAAAGCAACTACAGGTTGGACAATTTACCGTACAGCTACCGCACATTACGCAACGACGATTATATTCTTTCCACATTGGATGATTTTTAAGACGAGTTAAAACTTCTTGACTGTTAATAACTGGCAAGGTTAATTTTAATTCATTTTCTAATACAGGCTGATATTGATATTGGCAAGTAGAATTTTGCGCAAAATCTGCAAAATATTCAGCAAATTCTTGATCTTTAATTTCAATTTTTAAGCTTTCGCCAGTTGATTTAACCGCCAAAGCATAATCTGAAGTATCATTAGTTTGAGTTGAAACACAGAAACAAGTATCCCAACCTTGACTTGGACACTCAATTGCGATAAATTTAATTTTATTGCGCCGGCGTTGATAATAATAATCTGGCGTTTCGCTGTTACGCAAGAAAATATCATCTAAACGCTTGAAGCCGTTAATATCACACGCCCGCGCAAAAATCAAAATTTCTTTTTGCGGGATTTTACTTTCCTGAACTTGACCATTAAAGAAAAACATAATAGTTTCATTAATTGGCGTAACAATTTCTTTAGCTGACATATCAGATTTACGCTCAAATACGATGTCCTCAACTTGAGTGATTCCATCATAGCGGACCATATCAGTATCAGAATAACGCCCTTCAAGCGGGAAGTTTTTTGGTGCATATATTGCATATTTTGCGCTTAATCGAGCCAAGACTTGATTAAATTGTGCATTGGTTAATTGAAGACCCATCGAGTATCTCCTTTGATAATTGATGTAGTGAGGTGTAATCTATGCCATCTAAGACATTTTTATAAACATGGTGAATTATACCTTATTTTGACATGGTTATTAAATAGAAATAATTACTATTCCTCGTTTCAAATTTGAAATAACAAATTCCAACTTATCTTCAAACACAAATCAGTTCTACGCAACTAACTCTAATCAATGAAATAAACTTCCTTGGTTTGGAGCTTAGCAACTAATTACGGTAGTTTCACAAGACCACATAACAGCAGCTTATGCTATAATATTGGGTTAAATTAATTTCATCTACTAAATATCGAGACCAAATATGTATTATCTTCGTGACTTTGTAACTAAAGAAACCGTTAATCCAAGCAACTTAGTTTTCACGGGTGAAACTACCCCCTGGGAAGTTGTAATGGATTTAGACAGCATTAAAAGTAAAATGAATCTGGATTATTTTCGCCAATCTCCACCTAACTTATTAAAATATTTGCCTTTATTACCAATTACGCAACAGGCTGAATTTATCACCTTACGTGAAAGCGCGACTCCACTAATTAAAAGTCGTAAGCTTGGACGCAATATGGGTGTTGAATTATTTCTTAAGGTTGAGGGTAAAAACCCAACTGGCTCCTTCAAAGATCGTGGTACAGCGGTAGAAGTATCGGTGGCCCGTGAGAAAGGTGCTAAAGCCATTATTTTGGCATCAACTGGGAATATGGCGGCCTCTTGTGCTTGTTACGCGGCGGCAGCAGGAATTCCATGTTTTATCTTAGTTCCTGAGGGCGTACCGCCAGGCAAACTATCACAAGTTTTAGCCTTTGGTGGACACATTGTTCAAGTTAAAGGAACCTACAATGATGCTGCAGATCTAGCTTATAAAATTGCGGTTGAAATGGGCTTTTATTTGGCTGGAGATTATGCTTTCCGTCTTGAGGGTGCAAAAACTGCAGCCTTTGAAGTTATCGATCAAATGTTATTTCAGGTTCCAGATTATCTTGTCGTACCAATTGGATGTGGAACTAATATTGGTGGTTACTATAAAGGCTTTATGGATTACTATCGCCTAGGTTTAATTGACCGCTTACCACGAATTATTGGAGTGCAAGCAACAGGTGCCCAAGCCGTTGTAAATAGTTTTGATGAAAAACGCAATGACATCCAAATTTTGCCAAGCATTAGTACCTTAGCCTCGGCAATTGCGGTAGCTAATCCAATTGATGGACTCAAAGCCCTCGAAGCGATTAATAACACCAATGGTTATGCGATTGCGGT
>DPRZ01000159.1:4916-5257 GCA_003538525.1 Neisseriales bacterium | reverse complement strand
AGCGGGTGGATATGTTATGAAAATTAGCTTTTATCTTTGCATTACAAATATGATAAAATACAGCGATTATAACTAACTTAATAAGAGGCTGATGATGCACAATCGATTTAATACACTCTCAGAACTTTCAACTAAAAGTGGTAATTCATATAAATACTACTCTTTACCAAAACTAGCTGCGGCTGGTTTTAATTTAAAAAAACTCCCAGTTTCAATTCGGATTGTTTTAGAAGCCGTACTGCGTAACTACGATGATATTAAAATTACCGAAGAGCACATTAAACAATTGGCTACTTGGAATGCTACGGCTGAACGTAGTGATGAAATTCCTTTTGTGGTTG
>DPRZ01000159.1:0-4727 GCA_003538525.1 Neisseriales bacterium | reverse complement strand
ACGGTTGCAAATAAATTAGGCAAAGATGCCAAAATTGTTGAACCATTAGTTCCTGTGGATTTAGTGGTTGATCATTCGGTGCAAATTGATTATTATGGCACTAGCGATGCCTTACGTGAAAATATGGAATTAGAATTTGAACGCAATAATGAGCGTTATCAATTTATGAAATGGGGCATGCAAGCCTTCGACACTTTTGGGGTGATTCCTCCTGGGATTGGGATTGTTCATCAGGTCAATCTGGAACATTTATTCCACGGTGTGCAATCTAAGGCGGGCGTTATTTATCCAGATACTTTAGTTGGTACCGATTCACATACCACTATGATTAATGGGGTTGGTGTAGTTGGGTGGGGTGTTGGTGGAATTGAAGCCGAAGCTGGTATGCTTGGTCAACCAGTTTATTTCCTAACTCCTGATGTAGTTGGGGTGGAATTAAAAGGCAAATTGAATGAAGGTATTTTAGCAACCGATTTGGTGCTAACTATTACCGAAATGCTACGTAAAGAAAAAGTAGTTGGTAAGTTCGTTGAGTTCTTTGGTGAAGGTGCAACGAGCTTATCGGTAACCGATCGTGCAACTATTGCGAATATGGCACCAGAATACGGCGCAACAATGGGTTTCTTCCCTGTGGATAGCGAAACTGTACGCTTCATGCGTGCAACTGGACGTAGTGAGGAAGATTGCGAAGTTTTCGAGAGCTATTTTAAAGCGCAAGAAATGTTTGGTATTCCAGCCGCTGGCGAAATTGAATATACTAAAGCCTTATCTTTAGACTTATCTTCTATTAAACCATCTTTAGCTGGTCCAAAACGTCCGCAAGATCGAATTGAATTAGACCAAATGGAAAATAAATTTAATTCATTATTTGTGCAATCAATTGCTGAGAGCGGTTTTAATAAAACAGCAGCTCAATTAACTGAACGTTATCCAACTAAAGCCGGAATTGATATCGGCAATGGTGATGTTTTAATTGCTGCAATTACCTCATGTACCAATACCTCTAATCCAACGGTGCTATTAGCGGCTGGTTTGTTAGCTAAAAAAGCGGTTGAAAAAGGTTTAAAAGTTCACCCACGAGTTAAAACTTCATTAGCACCAGGCTCACGAGTAGTAGCGGATTACCTACAAAAAGCTGGCTTGCAAGAGTACTTGGATCAATTAGGTTTCAATATTGCGGCATTTGGTTGTACAACGTGTATTGGTAATGCTGGTGATTTACGTCCTGAATTTAATGAGACTATCGTTGAAAAAGACGTGATTGCGTGTGCGGTGTTATCGGGTAACCGTAATTTTGAAGCACGGATTCATCCAAATATCAAAGGTAATTTCTTAGCATCACCTCCATTAGTGGTAGCATTTGCCTTAACTGGTAAAGTTAATGTTGATTTGACTAAAGAACCAATTGGTCAGGGTAGTGATGGTAAAGATGTATTCTTAAAAGACATCTGGCCAACTAGTGAGGAGATTGCGAAATTAATGCCATTGGCACAAAATGCCGATACGTTTAAACGCTTATATAGTCACTTAACTAAAGATCATGATTTATGGAATAATATTCAGTCAGCAACAGGTGATGTTTATACTTGGCCTGATTCAAGCTATATTGCAGAGCCACCATTTTTTGGTGATTTCTCAATGACCTATGGTGATATTCATGATATTAAAGCGGCTAAACCTTTGATGATTCTTGGCGATTCAGTTACGACTGATCATATTTCTCCTGCTGGTTCATTTAAAGCTACTACACCTGCTGGAAAATATTTATTATCCCGTGGTGTAGCGGCTAAAGATTTTAATTCCTATGGTTCGCGCCGTGGTCATCATGAAGTAATGATGCGTGGTACTTTTGCCAATGTACGGATTAAGAACTTAATGATTCCTGCGGCTGCGGATGGTGCTCGAGTTGAGGGTGGTTATACTTTGTATAATGGTGAGCAAACTACAGTTTATGAAGCTGCGATGCAGTATATAGCTAGCCATACACCAACGGTGATTGTTGCTGGGGAAGAGTATGGTACGGGCTCTTCACGCGATTGGGCAGCGAAAGGAACGCAGTTGCTCGGGGTTAAAGCCGTGGTAGCTAAGAGCTTTGAGCGGATTCATCGTTCAAATTTAGTTGGTATGGGTGTTTTACCGTTGCAATTCAAAGCTGGTGTGAATGCGGATAGCCTAGGTTTGCTTGGTACAGAGACCTATGATGTTCTTGGGGTTACCAATGATCTTAAAGCCCAACAGGATTTAACTTTGCACATAACTTATGCGGATGGTAAAACTAAGGATGTTGCGGTACTTTGTCGGATTGATACACCAATTGAAGTAGAGTACTATAAACATGGTGGTATTTTACCGTATGTTTTACGTGAAATCTTAAGCAAGTAATTGCTCAAATAATAAAAAACCGCGAGTAGTGTAAAACTACTCGCGGTTTTTTATATTCATAAAATAAGCTCAACCGCGAGAACTTTCTTCGCGGTTGAGCTTATTTTAGTGTTTATGTGCTAATTAGGCTTTATAAAACACAAAGTATTTAGTTTGGTATGCTACTTGCATCCGGTGTGCCCATTTAGGTTGATTGTGCAATGAGCGATCTGCGTAATGAGTCATGTTGCTGGCAGTTGTTTGTATGCTGCTGTTATCGTTTTGAGATTTATCTACGTTATCAAATGCGCGCGCTAATTGATCGGCTTCATAGATTTTATAATAAGAGGTCATCTCTTGGTAGTTTTCGAACTGAAGTTTCTTCGGGGTCTTCTTAGTCCAACTAAATTGATTTTTTTCAAAAATAACGCTACAAGCGTCTTGGTTAGATTGTTGCATGCGGTTAATCACCACACGATTAATTAATTGACATTCTTTGTCAGATGTTCCACGACATTCTTTATATAAATTAATTGCCATACACAGTTGTGCTGATACGATTAGCATTGACTACTCCTTGTGGGTAATTGATTTGAGTTCCTTTACAAAAGCAAATCATTATAAAAAATATCTACACATAGTGTGTAGATTTGTTAAGAACTGGATTATTACATAGAGGTAAAGCGTTTGTCAAGTGTCTTTTCTTGTAAGTTATTGAAAAAGCTGGTTATTTAGTTGGTGTAAACTCCACATAATTTGAGTTATAACGGGTTTTTAGTCGTAATAATGCGTGCTAAACGTATGGGTTAATCAATGAAATAGATTATTTTGTAGTGAAATGCTGCATTAAATTTTTATTTTGGTGTTGTTTTTGTGGTGTGTCTGAAGCGGGGCAAAAAATAAACGCGGAAGGAACCGCGTTTTAATTAAGATAGTTTGCTAAGAAAGCTAGCTAGCTCAGGAGCTAGTGGACAATTTACTTCAAGTGTTTGTTGCGTCATTGGGTGCATGAATTTGACGTGATGAGCATGGAGGAACATACGTTTTAAACCCTGTTTGGCTAGTAATTTATTTTGTTCAAAATTACCATATTTGTCATCGCCGGCAATCGGGAAACCTAAATATTGAAGATGAATACGGATTTGGTGTGTGCGTCCAGTTTGTAAATCTGCATTAACTAGGCTAAATTCTGCATATTTCTTTTTAAGGGTAAAAATGGTATGGGAAAACTGTCCGAGTTCTTGATCAATTCGTACGCGGCGCTCACCATCTTTATTGGTATATTTATAAATTGGGGCTTTAACATTGCGTTTTTCATCGCGCCAGGCGCCTAAAGTTAACGCAAAATATTCTTTGGTGATTTGATTTTTCTTCATTTGCTCTTGTAGTTCAACTAGCGCAAGGCGCTTTTTGGCTAAAATTAGGATTCCTGAAGTCTCCTTATCGAGCCGATGAGCAAGTTCAAGAAATTTATATAATTTAGCTTGGCGGAGTTGTTCAATCACACCAAAGGAAACTCCACTGCCACCGTGGCACGCAACACCGTGCGGTTTATTTATGATTAAGTAGTAATCATCCTCAAAAATTATTGGAAAAGTTGCCGCAGGAATAATTTTATTTATTTGACTCGTCTCAGAGACGCGAATTGGTGGAATGCGGATAATGTCGCCGAGTTGGACTTTGTCATTAACTAGGCAGCGAGCCTTATTAATCCTGACTTCTCCGCTACGGATGATGCGATATAAATGGCTTTTGGGAACGCCTTTTAAATAGGTGAGCAGGAAATTATCAATCCGTTGCCCTGCTTGATCTTCTGTGATAGTCACAAAACTAACTTGTGGGGGGGTGGTCATGCGTGAGATATTTTGCTAATGAGGATAAGGGGTAATTATAGCGTTTTTACAGGCAGGCATGGGATAAGAAAATCAGCGCGGGTGTGATGTCATTGCTAGGGCGTGTTATCAATTAAACCTTAACTGCGCCCCCANNTGGCTTTTGGGAACGCCTTTTAAGATCTTAATAAGGAGGTTATCGAGGCGTTGATTTTCATCAGCTTCAGAGACGGTATAAAAATTTACTTGGTTTTGGTTTATTTCATTCATTTTGATATTCATTATAGTTTATAATTAGAGGTTGGTTATATTGTATTCAGCATAATTGTAACTGATTTATTAACTTGAAGTTAGCATTGTTAGGAAAGACCTATTTCTGATGGCTGATTTATAGTATAAATAAACGGTTATTCCTTGATTTATCTGAGCTAGAGAGATATGCGGCGTAGGTGCCAATAAATTAAGTTCTTGGATGTTCAAAACTAATGAACAGCAAGCTGCCATGGTAAATATAATCAAATAAAAGATATAAAA
>DPRZ01000197.1 GCA_003538525.1 Neisseriales bacterium | reverse complement strand
TCACATTATCGTGGGCAAAAGCAAGTTTGGTATTTACTCAAATTTGTGGGACACGATCACCATATTAACGTCAGAAGTTTCATTGAGCAAGAGTTTGATGCTTGGCGCTGGATTTCATTCTGGGAACCAATTGACCAAGTAGTTAAATTTAAACAAGATGTCTATCGCAAAGCGTTAAATTTTTTAGCGCGCTATGTTGGGAATTAAAGATATGAATAGTAATTTTCTTAAAGTTCTTAATCAGCAGTCGGCTGAGCACACTCCAATTTGGTTGATGCGCCAAGCTGGACGCTATTTACCTGAATATCGCAAAACGCGCGAACAGGCGGGTAGTTTCTTGAACTTATGTAAAAACCCCGATTTGGCTACCGAGGTAACCCTGCAACCATTACGCCGCTTTGCCTTGGACGCATCAATCATGTTTAGCGATATTTTGGTCGTTCCCGAAGCGATGGGGATGCATTTATACTTTAGTGATGGCGAGGGTCCTAAGTTTACCAACCCACTGCAATCAAGTTTAGATGTCGATGCACTCAAGGTAATTGAACCAGATTTTGATTTAGCCTATGTGATGCAACTAATTCGTAATTTAAAACAAGAGCTACCACGGAATACACCATTGATTGGTTTTAGTGGTTCACCGTGGACGCTGGCATGTTACATGATCGAGGGCGGCAGTAGCAAAAATTACGAAAAAATTAAAACTTGGGTGTATAGCCATCCGCAACAATTACATAATTTGCTCGATAAAGTGAGTATCGCGGTAGCAGATTATCTAGTTGCGCAAATTAAAGCTGGTGTTGACACCGTGATGCTTTTTGACTCATGGGGTGGTGTACTTAGCGAGGCTAAATTCATTGAATTTTCACACGCTTATTTAGCCAAAGTCTTACAACGAATTCAGCTGAGCTTACCTGCCAATAAAACTCCGAGCATTGTTTTCACCAAAGGTGGCGGAGTCTGGCTGGAACAACTCGATCAACTTAAGTGTAATGCTTTGGGTGTGGATTGGACAATCGACATTGGCAAAGCGCGTTCTCAAACTACTAAAGTAATTCAAGGAAACCTTGATCCCGTGATGTTATCCGTGGCAAATCCTAGCATAATTAAAACCGAAGTAAGTCGAATCATTCAGGCTTACCGTGAAGCTAATGCGGGTGATTTAACTGGGCATATCTTTAACCTTGGTCATGGAATCTTACCTAGCGCAAAACTAGATAACGTGAGTGCTTTAATTGATGCCGTACATGAATTGAGTCAACGTTAACATGAAAACGAACCTCTGCCAGCGATTGAATTATGGATTGATGGTCACCATGAGCTTAATCAGCGGTACGAGTTGGGCATTGCCAACTATTGGGGTGGCGGAAATAGCGGTTGAAAAAAACACCCCCAGTTTTCTTAGCTCCAATAGCGTAATGATCCCAGACAATCCAACACAACAGCTAATGCAACAACAACTTAACGCATTATCAGCACAAATTAAAGCGCATATTAATCAGGCTTCGTTACTACAACTACAAACACAAGAAATGGATGCTAAGGTCATCAATAGCGTCAGCTTTAATTTTACGCAAACTGAAGTCTCAATTGAATCAGAACCTAGTTTAATAAACCAGTTTGCTAACGCAGCTAGTCAATTAAATCCGTTAAATTCAACTACCAACACGGCCGAAAGTCAAATTAGCTATCCTGATTATATGTTGTTTGGTACTCTTGAAGCTCTCAACGCTGGTAACCAAATCCAATTAATTCCAGGAACTAACCAGTATTCAAATATCTATAGTCTGGATTTAGCCATTAATTACAAATTAATCAAAACTAGCGATCAAGTTATTGTGGCTAATTTCATTGCCGCAGGTCATGCTGGAGAACCAACATTACAAAACAACTCAACCGCGCATATACCCAATGACAGCAATCGATTAATTCAACAAGTTTATGCGCAACTCAGCAATGAAGTAATTATGCGCCTTGAGCAACAATTTAATGAAAGTTCAACCGTTTTATCTAGCGTTGAATCTTCAATAACCCCCACCCCACCTAACCTTAAACAATAGGGTACAAATCATGCAACTAAATTATTTAGCCCCTAGTTGGGAGCTTACAGATCCAACTTGGCAAGCCTTTTTAAAAACCAAATGCCGAGGTCAGCTAATCAACATTGATCAACAGTTAAGCTCATTGGCTAAACTAAATAAAACTATTTATCCAGCGCAGATAAACACATTACGTGCTTTAAGTTTAGCGCCACAACAAACCAAAGTAGTTATTCTTGGTCAAGATCCATATCATGGTGAGAACGAAGCTATCGGTTTATCTTTTGCCGTTAATCCAGGCACAAAATTACCGCCTAGCTTACGTAACATCTTTAAAGAATTGGCTTTAGAATATCATCCAGAATCAATCGCTCACTACCAAAGCGTTTCACTTGAAACTTGGTTTGAACAAGGCGTATTGTTACTTAATTCAACGCTAAGCGTAATCAAAGATGATGCCAACTCATTGGCACATATTGGCTGGCAAGCAGTTACCGATCAAATTATTCACCATTTAAGCGAACAAAATGAAAACTTAGTTTTTATTTTATGGGGTAATTTTGCCCGCAGTAAAAAACCACTAATCAATGCAGAAAAACATTTAATTTTGGAAGCGGTACATCCATCACCATTATCGGCTAATCGCGGCTTTTTTGGTTGTAATCACTTTAAACTCACCAACCAATATCTTCAAGAAAATCACATCGAACCAATTAATTGGCTCGGTGAGTAAAGAAAAAACCACTCAAAACGTGCTTAACATTTCGAGTGGTTTTATTTTTCAAGCTACAACTTGAGCTTTATTTAAAAGATAAATTTAGTAGCGGCGTTATTTTATAGCTAACTGCTGCTGTGAATTAAACGCTAAAACTTCATCAAAGGTATATTCTTTAAGAATTTTGCCATTGTGATACAAGGTTTCCATCAAATCACGCACACCAGCTTGGGCTTTAGCTTCAATCCGATCCGAGAAAATATTTCCCGCCGAGTCAATATACGTAGTCACATGACCTTTTAAGGATTGTTTCTTTAGATCGCTAATTGGGCGTTTTAAGAGATCCTGCCATTCTTTACCATCAAATAAAGCTGTCGCTTTCATCGAAAATGAAAATTCATCCCGACCAGCATCATGGGTTAATCCGCTGCCCATACCAAAGACAATATTTTCTAAGCTAATCCGTGCACGATCAAGACGCGCCACAATATGACGAATACTATCATTGTTAATCCCATCGCCCTGAATTACCCCAATATATGGCGGTAAAACTTTGTAACCGAATTTATTCACCGTATAGCCAAATTGTTCCATCAAAATTTTGATGACTTCCACACACATGGTCAATGGGTCACCCGAATCTGGACGCACCACCACTTTAGCGCCGTGTTTACCTAATTCAATAATTTCCTGCTTATAAATACCACCAATATAATCACGCGATAAACGATAAATATCGTAAGTATCGCCAACGATTGATACAATTGGAAAACTATCGCCGCGTGCTACTTTTTCACGTAATAAATTAATCATCATTTCAACGGCAGGCAAATCATCCAAAGTTTCAGAATTCGACCACGTACACATTACACTGTGTTCTGATGCACTCACACTCATTCCGTAGGCTTTTTGCGTATTGTAATAATGTTTAATATTCCGATTCGCTTGCGCACAATCGGTACCGTTAAATCCCGCGGCTAAATGCGCAATTCCCGCCAAAATATCTGATTCATAACTATCCGCGCCACGCGAACCGAAATTATGCAAATGAAAATTAACTTTACC
>DPRZ01000028.1 GCA_003538525.1 Neisseriales bacterium | reverse complement strand
CCAGCACCGATGATTATTACGTCAAAATTAGGAGATTGCACGGTTAATTTCTTATGTATAAACAGGTTAGTGTGTTAAAATTGCGCTAATTATAGCCTATATTAAAGAAACAACTAGAAATAAATATGATAGCAACCAGCATAAAACTAAATTCAGCCACGTTTGATTACTATATCTTACGAATTAATTCCAATAGTTCGCTGCAAGAAATTCAAAGTAAATTAACCACTTTGCGTGAATTTGATAAGACTAGTCGCCATTTGGTGATCGAATGTGATAGTCAATTGGATTTAACTTCATTTAGCCAGCAAATTCAACAAATTGATCAGCTCGCTGCGCAATATGATTTGGTAATTAATTTTATTTTAGCCAATCAATTTACCCGCGGTGGAATAATTGCTGGTAAGCCAGTGATTGATTTACCGAGTACACTTAAACCTCAAGTTATTCTCAATCAGACTTTATTGATTGATGAACCTGTGCGGAGTGGTATTATGGTTAAAAACGATGGCGATGTGATTGTAACCAGTTTGGTTTCGCATAATGCCGAAATTATCGCTACAGGCAATATTCATATTTATGGTGATTGTCGCGGACGGGTTATTGCTGGTAATGGTGGTAACAAAAAAGCTAAAATATTTATTGGGCGCTTTAATGCCGAATTGATTTCGATTGCTGGAGTTTATCGTGTGATTGAAGATAAATTACCCGATAGTTTACACAATAAAGCCGTACAAATTTTTTTAGATGATAAAGAGCGTTTAAATATTATGCCGCTCGCCATTTAAATATAAGGGTAACAACATAAAATAATGAAACAAAAAATACGTGGACAAATGCAATTAAAACATACTATAGTAGGAGCAAATATGGCTAAGGAAGCTAAAGTTATTGTGGTAACCTCTGGTAAAGGCGGCGTGGGTAAAACAACTACCTCGGCAAGCTTTGCAACCGGGTTAGCTAATCGTGGATTTAAAACCGTCGTAATTGATTTTGATATCGGTTTACGCAATTTAGATTTAATCATGGGTTGTGAACGACGGGTCGTGTACGACTTTGTGAATGTAATTTGTGGTGAAGCCACCTTGCATCAAGCGTTAATCAAGGATAAAAATTGCGATAATTTATATATTTTAGCGGCTTCGCAAACTAAAGATAAAGATGCGTTAAGTGAAGAAAATGTGGGACGAATTATTGCCGAATTAAAGAAAACCTTTGATTACGTGGTTTGTGACTCTCCAGCTGGAATTGAAAAAGGCGCGTTTATGGCATTATACTTTGCCGATGAAGCCTTAATTGTAACCAATCCAGAAGTCTCATCGGTGCGTGATTCAGATCGTATTTTAGGTATTTTAGCCTCAAAATCACAACGTGCGGTTGAGGGACGTGAAAAAATTAAAGAACATATGATTATTACTCGTTATAATCCAGAACGCGTTGAAAGTGGTGAAATGCTTTCAATTGAAGATATTCAAGATATTTTACGCATTCCTGTACTGGGTGTTACGCCTGAATCGCAAGATGTGTTACAAGCTTCCAATACGGGTACACCAGTGATTAATTTGGTAGGTACTAATGTTGCTGCGTCCTATGCTGATATTGTTGCCAGATTTCTTGGTGAAGATAAACCGATGCGTTTTATAGTTGCCGAAAAGAAAGGCTTTTTAAAACGCATGTTTGGAGGTAAATAAAATGTCTTTGCTTGATCTTTTATTTGGAAAAAAGAAAGCGACTGCATCGGTTGCTAAGGAGCGCTTACAAATTATTTTGGCGCATGAGCGTGCGAGTTTAACTGGAGACGGGAAAAATTTTGCGCCGAGTTGGTTACCAGATTTGCAACGTGAATTGTTAGCTGTGATCGCTAAATATATTCAAGTTGACCAAGATGCGTTAACGGTTAATCTAGAGAAACGTGATAACTTGGAATTATTAGAAATTAATGTTACTTTGCCAGAGAAGGAATAAATTATGACTATTCATCATCAACTAATTATTTTGGGTTCAGGTCCTGCTGGTTATACGGCGGCAATTTATGCTGCGCGGGCTAATTTAAAACCAGTGATTATTACAGGAATGCAACAAGGTGGACAATTAATGACTACCACCGAAGTTGAAAATTGGCCTGCTGAAATTAATGGTGAAGTACAAGGTCCTGAATTAATGCAACGTTTTTTAGATCATGCAACTAAATTTGGGACTGAAGTTTTATTTGATCAAATTCATACCGTGGAGATTGCCGAAAAACCATTTAAATTAATTGGTGATATGGGTGAATATACTTGTGATGCTTTGATTGTTGCAACTGGTGCTTCGGCTAAATATTTAGGCTTAGACTCTGAACAAAAATTTATGGGGCGTGGCGTTTCTGGTTGTGCAACCTGTGATGGATTTTTCTATAAAAATCAAGAAGTAGCGGTAATCGGTGGTGGCAATACGGCGGTTGAAGAAGCTTTATATCTAGCCAATATTTGTTCAAAAGTAATTTTGGTACATCGTCGGGATAGTTTTAAATCTGAAAAAATTCTGATTGAACGCTTAATGGATAAAGTAGCCAGCGGTAAAATTGAACTTAAATTGAACGCTAATTTAGATGAAATTTTAGGTGATGCTAAAGGTGTTAACGGCATGCGCTTGAAGTTTAATGATGGCTCCAGTGAAGATGTTGCTTTAAGCGGAGTGTTTATTGCGATTGGGCACAAACCAAATACCGATATTTTTGAGGGTAAATTGGCGTTGGAACATGGTTATATTATTACTAATGCTGGGCGCACTGGTTTTGCCACGGCAACATCGGTTGAAGGTGTTTTTGCGGCCGGTGATGTGCAAGATATGATTTATAAACAAGCGATTACCTCGGCTGCTTCAGGTTGTATGGCTGCTCTAGATGCTGAGCGTTATTTGGATCATGCTTAATAATGTTAAATTTAGCGTCTCTACGAGTTAAATTAAGTGCGGGTATTATTCTCGCACTTTTATTATCCTCATGCTCGTGGATGAGTAAAGCACCAACTACTCCCGCGGCGACGAATAAATATGTAGTCGCTGAAGATAATGGTTTTTTTCAAATTTCAACCGATGGTGATTCTTGGGTTGCGATTAAACCTGCTGAAAGTGAAATTTGGAATAGCTTAAGCCTGAGTAATAATAAAATTATTGCGGTTGGAATGTCGGGTGCGATTTCTGATTCAAGCGATGGCGTTAATTGGAACCCCGTGCTAATTAAAGATCACCGTGTGTGGTTATATGATATTACTTATGCCAAAGCGCAATATATTGCAGTTGGGATGGGCGGAATGGTAGTTGGCTCGCCAACGCTAAAAAATTGGCAGCGCAAAACTGTGCCAACCAGGGCTTGGCTAAGCAGTGTGAGTTATGGCAAGCAAACCTTGGTCGCAAGTGGTGCTGGTGGGGTAATTCTGGCTTCTCGAGATGATGGAAATACTTGGGTTGCTGAGAGTTCACCAACTGAGGAATGGTTAAGTAGTGTGCGTTTTATTAATCAGCGTTTTATTGCGGTTGGTTCAAGTGGCACCGTACTTAGCTCCATGGATGGACATAGCTGGGAATCGCATGTCTCTGCGACTAAGAAGTGGTTATACACGGTTAGTTATGGTAATGATAAATACTTAGCGGCAGGGGCAAATGCTAGCGTAGTTAGTTCTCGAGATGGTGTCAATTGGCATGTGTTGCGGACTAATTTGCCACCGCAGGAGACAATTCGTTCAATGATTTTTGCCAATCAAAAATTTTGGATAGTTGGCAGCCATGGTTTGATTGCTAATTCAAGTGACGGTGTAGATTGGCGCATTAATCAAATAAACACGAGCCATGGGCTCAATTCAATTGTGTATTTTGACACGCCGTAATTAAGTTAAATTGTATAAATGATTGGCGCCACTTGAGATTTAAATTCAGTGGCGCTTTTTTATATCTAATGAGCCGCGCCCCAATTATGGGCAGCTTTTACTTCAACTAATAACGGTACATTTAAGCTGATGGTTTCGGTCATTAAGCGTTCTAAATTAGCCAAAATTAGCTCAACTTCATCATCTGCAACTTGAAAAATTAATTCATCGTGTACTTGTAAAATCATTTCACTTTTAAGCTGCTGTTCTTGCAGCCATTTATCCAGATGCAACATGGCGATTTTTATAATATCGGCAGCACTGCCTTGCATTGGCGCATTTAGAGCCAAGCGTTCTTCGGCCTGCCGTAGAATGTTATTTTTGGAATTAATATTGGGTAAATAAATTTTCCGCCCGTAAATCGTGCTGACATATTCATCCTCATGTGCCTGATGTTTGATATCTTCCATATAGTCTTTAACGCGTGGGTATTGGGCAAAATAATTATCAATATAGAGTTTGGCTGCTGCACGTTCAATTTTCAACTCTTTCGCCAGACCAAATACCGATTTGCCATAAATTAAGCCAAAGTTAATTGATTTAGCATAGCGCCGTTCATCTTTACTCACTTCGGCTTGAGGTTTATTAAAAATTTGTGCGGCGGTTGCCAAATGAATATCTGCGCCACTTTTGAAGGCATTAATCAGATTGCTATCATTGCTAATATGCGCAAGAATTCTTAATTCAATCTGCGAATAATCGGCACAAATTAGCTGGTGATTGGGTTTAGCAATAAAGCATTCACGGATTAATTGACCATAATGACTGCGCACGGGAATATTTTGTAAATTGGGATCTTTGGAAGATAAGCGTCCTGAGGTAACGACCGTTTGTTCTAATGAGGTATGCACCAAGCCATCCAAATCGGCATAACTAGGTAATTTATCGATATAGGTATTCAATAATTTACTCAGGTAACGATATTCGAGTAATAATTCGGCAATCGGGTAACCTGCTTCAACTAAGATATTCAATGATTCTTCGTCGGTAGAATAACCGCTAATGTTTTTCTTAATTCCCGTAGTGGGTAATTGAAGCTGTGTAAACAAGATGTCTTGGAGCTGTTTCGGTGAATTTACATTAAATGGAGTTTCGGCGAGCAGGTAAATTTGCTCGGTTAACTCAAGTAATCTAGTATGCATTTCTTGGGCAATTTCACGTAATTTTGCCGAATCAATTAGCATCCCAGCTTTTTCCAAGCGATAGAGCAATTCACTCAAAGGTAATTCAACTTCGCGATAGAGTTTCAGTTCCTCAGGGCTCATACGTGCGACTAATTGTTGATGCGCACTTAAAATTTGTTGACCAATTTGTTGGGCAAAATCAATTTGTTGCTCCGCGGCAAGACTGGTAAATGAATTACGTTTAGCGCCTTTGCCTAAAATTATGTCTTGGTCTAAATTACTCTCAGGATTAAAGCGTTGCAAGATTGCAGCTAATTTTTGGTTTTGGCTCGAATTTTGCAAATAACTAGCTAAGGCTAAATCGCCGCAAATTCCTTGTGGCGTGATTGCATGCCGCGCCAAAATATATAATTGCTGTTTAATGTTATAGCTAATTTTCGGACAGCTGCTGTGCCAGTATTTAGTTAAAAGAGCAATTTTCTGCGTCGTTTCATGATCTTCGCTAAAGATTAATTCTTGGCTATTGGTGGTATTTAGTTGAATTAAATAGATGATTTGCTTGGTCGCAATAACCACCATACTGATCGTGGATTGTGAGTCGCTATAATCATCGAGAATTATATGAAAGGCACTTTCATGTGGATTGCTGATTAATTGTACAATAACCGATTCGAGTTCGTGAGCGGATTGTAAGATCTGTAATTGCGCATGACTTGGCTGAGCTGGAGTAACTACCGCGATTTCTTGATCGCTAAATAAATCAGTCCCAAAATCACTATTGGCTGGTTGCTGAGTGATTGTTGCTGGTGGTGTTACTTCTATTTTATCAATGTTTAACACTTGGAGCTTGGCTTCGGCTTCGCGTAACCAACTGCGGAAATTTAATTCACGATAGATGGCAACTAATTTAACTAAATTGGCAGGCTTTAATTGTAAATTCTCAATTTGGTTAATGTTAGTTTCACTAATTTGAACTTGTTCATCAATGGTAATTA
Source organism: Neisseriales bacterium (assembly GCA_003538525.1). Classification (GTDB taxonomy): domain Bacteria; phylum Pseudomonadota; class Gammaproteobacteria; order Burkholderiales; family UBA11063; genus Aquella. Next base: position 538 of record DPRZ01000028.1, on the reverse strand, counting down.
GTCGTTGCGCGGTAGGCAGCCAATCGATTGCCGCACGAAAGTTCGCTCCAACTACGCCGCTTAATTTATCTTGATTTAAAACTAAATTAGCAATTGAACCATATTCTTGTAGCCATTTCTGCGCGGTTTTGGGACCACATTTATGCACGCCAGGAACATTATCCGCCGAATCACCAACTAGCGATAAATAATCAATTATTTGCTCGGGCTTGACGCCAAATTTAGTTTCAACCCCAGCAACATCCAAGGTTTCATTATTCATGGTATTAACTAAGCTAACTTTTTCATTGACTACTTGGGCAAAATCTTTATCCCCAGTTGCAATAACAATCTTGTAATCGAGGGCGGCATATTTTTTGGCAATAGTTGCAATTACATCATCGGCTTCGACACCTTCCTGAATTATTACGGGAATACCTAAATCTGCGACAATTTCATGAATATATTTAAACTGCACCACTAGTTCCTCGGGAGTTTTACGGCGATTGGCTTTATATTCGGGATAAATTTCATCACGAAAAGTTTTGCCCTTGGCATC
>DPRZ01000257.1 GCA_003538525.1 Neisseriales bacterium | reverse complement strand
TACTCAAGCGAAATTCAAGATTTCATTCTTGGCTATGGCGAACAATGGTCAGCGCAAATTTTAACCGCCTATCTAAACTTAACCAACAAAACACTTTATCTTGATGCCAGCAAAGTTTTATATTGCTACAAAAAAGATGGCGTAGTTTGCATTGATTGGGAACGTAGTCAAGCGGCGTTAATTGAATACCTTAAAGATAAAGACTTTAGCCAATTAGTCGTAACTGGATTTATTGCCTCAACTTTAGATGGCAAACGCACCACCCTTGGACGTAATGGCAGTGATTTCTCGGGTGCAATTTTTGCACGTTTATTCCAAGCGATCAAACTAATTATCTGGACAGATGTCGATGGAATTTATACCGCACATCCTGCTAAAGTTAAATCAGCATTCTGCATCGATAATTTATCCTATCAAGAAGCGCTGGAATTAGCCTACTTTGGTGCCAGTGTATTACATCCAATGACAATTGCCCCGGTGCAAGAAGCCAATATTCCACTCTATATTAAAAATAGTTACAATCCCAATGCTGAAGGTACTTTAATTACCAATGCATCAACCAAATCAAAGCACCCAATTAAGGGCTTAACTTATGTCGATGAAATTGCCTTAATTAATATTGAGGGCGCTGGTATGGCTGGCGTGTCAGGTAGTGCCGCACGAATTTTTGAAATTATGCGTCAATGCAAAGTATCGGTAATCTTAATTTCTCAAGCTAGCTCAGAACACTCATTGTGTTTAGCGATTGCCAATAAATCAGTTGATGTTGCATTAGAAGCTTTAAATAGCAGCTTGAAATTTGAAATTGATAACGGGCAAATTAATAAAGTCAGCGCCGATTCTTCGTGTGCAATTTTAGCCGCAGTTGGTGATGATATGGTAGGTAACCCAGGGGTTGCGGGCAAATTTTTTGCTACTTTAGCTAAAGCCAATATTAATATTCGTGCAATTGCGCAGGGTTCTTCTGAACGCAATATCTCGGTAGTAATTGGCAGCAAAGATATTAATAAAGCACTCCAAGCAGCACATGCAGGCTTCTATTTATCTGATCGCGTAATTTCAGTTGGTCTAATTGGACCAGGCGGAATTGGTGCAACCTTGCTCGATCAAATTGAAGCGGCTCGGGCGCAAATTAAAGCTAAATATCAAGTTGATATTTGTGTTCGCGGCATCATGAACAGTCAACAAATGTTATTAAGTGACGATGCGTTAAATGGTGCATGGCGCGCTAATCTAGCTCAACATGCAATTCCAAGCAATATGGCTGAATTTACCACCCATTTATTAAGTGATGATATTCCACATGCCGTAATTATTGATTGTACCGCGAGTAAAGACTTAGCTAAACATTACCTTGATTTCTTCAACCAAGGTTTTAACGTAATTACACCAAATAAACATGCTAATGCTGGCGATATTGATTACTATCGTCAAATTAAAGCTACTGCGGCTAAAAACAGCTGTCATTATCTATATGAAGCTACCGTTTGCGCAGGCTTACCAGTTATTAACACCCTCCAAGATTTAATTAAAACTGGTGATGAAATTATTTCAATTGAAGGCGTTGTCTCAGGAACACTTAGTTATATCTTTAATGAATTAGGCAAAGGGCGCATTTTCTCAGAAATCGTCAAAGAAGCGAAAGAATTAGGTTATACCGAACCAGATCCACGTGAAGATTTATCGGGTCAAGACGTTGCGCGTAAATTAGTTTGCTTGGCGCGTGAAATTGGTTACAGCGTATCATTAACAGATATTGGCGTAACTAATTTAGTTCCCGCCGAATTACGTGAATGTTCAGTTGCCGAATTTATGGAACGCTTACCACAATTCGATCATTTAATCATGGATATGGCACACGCGGCAGCGGCTAAAAGTGAAAAATTATGCTACGCTGGTAAAATTTCCGCAGATAGCTCAATTAATGTTGCGATTCAATCGGTAGCGCAAACGCACCCATTAGCACGTTTAAATGGTACCGATAATATTATTATTTTCCAAACGCAACGTTATGACCAAACTCGCCCAATGATTATTCAAGGTCCTGGTGCTGGTGGTGCGGTTACGGCTGCGGGTATTTTCGCTGACTTATTACGCTTAACTTCATTCTTATACTAAGGCGCTGCAGATGAGTTTGTTAAAATCAGGAATCAGCCAACTTAGCGCTTTTGCACCCGCAACGAGTGCTAATCTTGGGGTTGGTTTTGATATCATGGGTTTAGCGCTGGATGCGGTGGGTGATACTGTTACACTAACTAAACGTAATGATGGTCAAATTGTCATTGAAAAAATCAATTCAATTAGCGGCTTACCACTTGAACCTAGTAAAAACACCGCATCCTATGCCTTGCAAAAGATGTGTGAAGAGCTCGGGATAACTTGTGGCTTTTCCTTGCAAATTGATAAAGGCATAGCACTCGGTTCAGGTATGGGCGGCTCGGCGGCCTCAGCCGTTGCGGCAGTGGTTGCACTCAATGGCTTTTTGGTTAATCCAGTTAGTCGCGAAAAATTGGTTGAATTTGCACTTTACGGCGAAGAAATTGCCTCGGGTGGACGCCATGCAGATAATGTTGCACCTTCGGTATTTGGTGGAATTACCTTAATTCGCAACCTTGAGCCCATTGAAGTAATTAACCTGCCCTATCCAGAATTATATTGTGTGATTATTCACCCACATTTACAAGTTGAAACCAAGGGCGCGCGCGGGATTTTAAGCCCAACGGTAGCCTTGAAAAAATATGTGGAGCAATCCGCACAATTAGCTGCCACCGTATGTGCTTTATACACTAAAGATATTGAGTTACTGCGCCGCGCAATGCAAGATTTAATTATCGAGCCACAGCGTGCTGCTCTGGTAACTGGTTATTATGCGGTTAAACAAGCGGCATTGGATGCGGGTGCAATTAGTGCGACATTCTCTGGCTCAGGCCCAAGCTTATTGGCTTTTTGTGCCAATCAAGCACAAGCCGAAGTTGTAGCTCAAGCGATGCTCGCGGCTTTTCAAGAGCATGATATTGCTGCGGATCATTGGATTTCACCAATTAATCCGCATGGTGCTTATTTGATCGCATAATTATTAATTTAAACTGTTATTATTTAATTAAGAAAGCTTAAAATGTTTTTTTATAGTACTCGTGATAAAAATAATCATAAAACGGTTAGCCAAGCAATTTTGCAAGGCTTAGCCGAAGACGGTGGCTTATTTGTTCCTGAATATTTTCCGCAAATTAATTGGGCGGAATTAGATCCTCAATTAAGCTATCCACAATTTGCCGCTAAAATTCTAGCCGACTATTTCAAAGGTGATGAATTAGAAAGCCAACTTGGCGAAATTTGCCAAAACGCTTTCAATTTCCCACTCCCTGTGAAACAACTTAATGACAATACTTATGTCATGGAATTATTTCAAGGTCCAACTTTATCGTTTAAAGATTTTGGTGCTCGCTTCTTAGCTGAATGTATGACTCGATTATCCAAAAATCGTAAAACGACAATTATTGTTGCTACCTCAGGTGATACTGGATCGGCGGTAGCGAGTGCTTTTCACCAAAAATCTAATGTTGATGTGGTCGTTATGTTCCCTAAAGGACAAATTTCACAACGTCAAGAAAAACAAATTACCTGCTGGGGCGATAATATTTTAGCCGTGGCCGTTGAGGGAACTTTTGATGATTGCCAAAAAATTGTCAAACAAGCCTTTAGTGATGAGTGGTGGAAAAGCCGTGCGCATTTAAGTAGTGCCAATAGCATTAATATTGCACGTTTATTGCCGCAATTAACTTATTATGCTTACACAAGCTGGCAATTCCAATTGGCGCATAATGAACCAGCAGCCTATATAATCCCAACGGGAAATGTAGGTAATTCAACTGCGGCGTTCTGGGCTAAAGCAATGGGCTTTCCAATTCGTGAAATTGCCTTAGCAACTAATGCCAATCGGGTTATTTCTGATTATATTGCTCAAGGTAAATTTGAACCTAAAGCTAGCATTGCAACCATCGCAAATGCAATGGATGTCGGTAATCCAAGTAACTTTGAGCGCTTAAGCTATTTATTTAACACATGGGATAATTTCAAAGCCAATGTGCAAGCAATTAGCGTCAACGATCAGCAAATTCGTGAGGTAATTCAAGCGATAAATTCGCAATATAATTATGTGGTTTGCCCACATACAGCCACTGCGTATTTTGCCCGCCAACAACTTAGTCCACAAAAATGGATTATGGTTGCAACCGCAGCACCGAGTAAATTTGAAACGGTCATTGAACCAATTATTCAAACTAAATTAGCCGTGCCTGAGCAATTGCAAATTTTATTGGATAAACCTCAATATTTAGTTGAAACGCAAGCTGATATTAAACAAGTTCAGCAAGCTTTAGCCAATAAAGCGTAATTGCACTTTACTGCAAAAAAAACCAAGTTTTTTAACTTGGTTTTTTTATTGCTAACTCATCAATTAAATCCCTAATTTTCGCTTATATTCCGCGGTTAAACCTATCCGCTCTTGTAAACCATTTAAACCACCGTTTATGGCTTGAGTCAAGCGCGTGACATCATCCAAGCGTGCAAGTTTACCCAAATCATTGGCTAACCAAAACCAAATGCCAACTAATAGAGCTCCATCAGCAGAACGCACAAATTCATCAATGGTTGCTAGGGTTAAATCCAATTGCTGTCCCGAGTGTTGTAACCAGTCTAAAAACCCTTGATAATTAGCCTTACCAGTTAATTGAACCACGCCACCACCACGATAATCATAACCATCATTATCCAAAATGCCATTCAACTGATTGCCCATCCGTGCACCATAGACTAAATTAAATAGCCACGGCTGGGGACAAAAATCATCATCTCGAGCATGCAACTCAATTTGTTTAGCATTAATTTGAGCTAAGCGTGTTGCATGAATTGCTGAACTCGCTGCATTAGCACAAAAAACTCGCCGCGCAGTTTTATATCTGAAATTCTCGGCTTCACTCCAGCGGGTAAAATTAGCCGACTCGTGCGCATACTGCGCCAATAAATGCGCCAACTCAAGTTGATTATTAATACCAAAACTATGTGCTAAATCAATTAGTTTTAATTCGATTGCATTCATATAACACCACCTAACTAGCTTAATTTTAAAATAGACTTATTGGCTATCAAATAATTATACTACACCATTGGTTATTTTCCGCCATCAATAACCAAAAAATATCACATGATAAACCGCATCACTAAATATATTAGTTCAACTACTTGCATATCAATCCTCAATTCTGTTATAATTGCACCCTATTCTAACTTTAGAATCACCTGGGGATGACATGGCTTCGACGGGGGTTACAAAGCGACAGAGTGCATACCGTGATCACAGCCCACGTAAAACACTGTAAAAACTTAAATGCAAACAATACATTTGCCAACATGGAAGCGTCTAACGACGATTCTATGTTACAAGTAGCCTAGTCTACTTTCGTTGTCCTAGCTCGTTTATCGGCTAGATCACAGCGCCATTCAGATAAACTTTGGTTTAGGTTGACCACCAACTTAAATTGAGCACTAGTGGTTAGTCACAGATTTTGCCTGTTGGGCCGGCGGAATCAGGGCGAATAAAGATAGACCCAGCTAAGTATGTAGGACTCGTTGTAGAGGGCTTTCGGACGGGGGTTCAATTCCCCCCATCTCCACCA
>DPRZ01000066.1 GCA_003538525.1 Neisseriales bacterium | reverse complement strand
GTCAAAACATTACTAAGTCTGTTATGAGTAATGTTTTGGTTTGATTTGAGCAAAGTAGGTATGATGAATGTATCTAATAAGATCGTATTTTTCTTCCATCAGTAGTGTATTCGTCGTTAGTAAGATGCCTCTGGGGTACTTGAGTTGAGCTTACTGGTGGTATTTACTGAGTCCTTAGTTGTTGACTCTCTAATTTGGCTGATGCCAGAGCTAAGGGCTAAATTTTCTTCGTTAATTAAGTTATCTACTTCGCTATCATTGTTATTTGCTTGAGGTTTTATTTGTGGTGATGATTCGCCATTTTCCTCACTTATCAAGTTATCAATATTTTCTGATTCAGTATTATTATCATTTGATTCTGTTGCATATTTATATGCACCATTTTTTTGTAAATATAAATCTCGAATTGTGGCGTATGGGTCTAAAGTTTGCTCGAGTAGCTCGTCTTGTCCTAGATATTTAGAGCGTTGATCGAGTAAATTAATACCAAAAATTGACCATGAAATCCATGGGTCATTAATTATATAAAACAATGGGTTAAAATAGACATCAGGTATGATACCTAGTTGATCACGGACTGTTGCTGGCCCTAGGAATGGAACTAAGAAATAGCTGCTATCTGTCCATCCCCAGCGTTTCAAGGTATTGCCGAACGTATTGGTATATTGTGGCAAACCCATGCTTGAAGATACATCAATTAAACCTAAGATACCAAAGGTACTGTTGAGCGCAATTCGCATCGTCGTTTGCATGGTATCAATGCCGTCTAACTGTAGAATATCATTGGCTAAACTGACAAAGTCACGTAAATTATTATAGAAATTTCCCAAGGCTTCACGAATTGGATCAGGAATGTAAGTATAGCCAACCGTTACAGGACGTAAAACGTAATGATCTACCGTCATGTTGAATTCAAATACAGGGCGATTGTAGTTTTCGTATGGATCGTTGGGGTTTTTACTACTCGCGCAACCAACTAAGGCACTACTGCTTAAAATTATGAGTAATTTTTTCATGTGTTGTGCTGTGACAATTATAGATTAATTTGGTATAAAGCACATAATTCATGAATGCTTGCACTTAAGTTAACTAATTTAATCTGATGATGGAATTTATGCGGTGTGATAAGTTCTAACAATAAGGCAATCCCAGCCGAGTCAATATTGATGACTTCAGTACAATCTATATTAAGTCCAGACTTGATTTTATTTACATGTTCCTGAATTTCTTTGAAACAAATTAGGACGTTGTCTTTAGTCAGAGACTCAGGTAAGCTATACATAACCTTCATCATTTGGTGGTTTTCAGCGCATCAGCTTTAGTTTGTAGTTGACTAATTAGTCCACTAACGCCATCTTTTTGGATTGTATCATTAAATTGACTACGATAGGTGGTAACGATGCTCGCATTTTCAATTTTTACATCATAAATTTTCCACGCAGTGCCAATTTTAGCTAAATCATATTCAATGTTAATCGGTTGATTATTGCTATTTCCATTACTTGGTAGCGCAAGGGTACAAGTAACAATCGCTTTTTTTTCACTGATTGTTTTGCTACTATTGATCGTGACTTCAGCGCCTTTTAATTTAGATAGCGCTCTTGAATAAGAGTAAACCAACATTTGTTTAAATTGATTGGTAATCTGATCTTGTTGTTCTGGAGTTGCCGCTTTCCAATTGTTTCCCATTGCCAAACGAGTCATTAAAGTAAAGTCAATTTGTGGAATTATGCTATTTTGTACCATTGTAAAGGCTTGTTGGTTGCTGAGGTTTTGGTTCACTGCTTGACTAAGAGTATTCGCACTAGTTTTTATGACAAAACATGGCGAGCCAGTACTACAATCAGCTGTAGTAGTAACAACAACTGTAGTTTTGTCATCTAGAGCTGGTGAGCTTGTGGCAAATGCCATTGAAGTTAAACCGCAGAGAGAAAGAAGGATTAATAATTTTTTCATAATGAGTTTCCTGATGTTGAGATAAAAATGTTTATTTGCTGGACATGCCAGTCATAAATTTGCCAATTAATTGTTCGAGTACCATTGCGGATGAGGTGATTGTAATGGTATCTCCATTTTTTAAATCCTCAATATCTGCACCAGATTGTAGTGCAACGTACTGTTCACCTAGTAGTCCTGTGGTTAAAATTTCAGCTGAACTATCTGTTGTGAATTTATACTCTTTAGCAATTTGCATAGTTACACGCGCTTGATAAGTTTTAGGATCAAGGTTAATTGCGATAACCCGCCCAACTGTGAATCCAGAAACTTTAATTGGTGCATCGGTTTTTAGTGAGCCAATGTTGTTAAAGTTGGCATAAACTGTATAGCTACTATTTTGGTTTGAACCAAATGAGCTTATATTGGCAACTTTGAGCGATAAAAATGTAATGCAGAGGATACCAATAACAACAAAAATACCTACCCAAAAATCAATGATGTTACGCTTCATATAATAGTTTCCCTAAAAATTCTTAAAACATAAAAGCGGTTAAAATAAAATCCATAGCAAGTACCGCTAATGCCGAATGAACTACCGTGCGTGTGGTTGCAGCTGATACACCCTCCGCGGTTGCTTGTGCTTGTAAGCCTTGATAAACAGATATTAAGCTCACCACAACACCAAAACAGAGTGCTTTAAGTAAACCATTAACGATATCATCATGAAAACCTACGCTGCCTTGCATTTGTGACCAAAAAGTTCCTTGATCCAATTTTAATAAAGTAACGCCTACAAAGCGACCACCTAAAATTCCACAACTGTCAAATAGTGCCGTTAACAAAGGTACGGCAATGATGCCACTAATAAATTTTGGCACGACAACGCGTTTAATTGGATCAACCGCCATAACGCTCATGGCATCAAGCTGTTCAGTGGCTTTCATTAAACCTATCTCCGCAGTCATACCAGAGCCAGCGCGTGCGGCAAAAAGAATGGCGGTTAACACAGGCCCTAGTTCACGCAGTAATGAAAGTGCAACCAAGGAACCTAAAACACTGACTGAACCAAAGCGTTGGAGTGTGTTATAGCCCTGTAAGCCAAGCACCATACCTACAAACCAGCCAGATACGGCAATGATTAAAAGTGATAATACACCACTGAAGAATATTTCTTTAATAATTAGTTGTGGACGTTTTAAACTATAACTTAGTCCACTGATTATGTATTTTAAAAGTCGCATTAGTTCACCCAGCATCATTATAAATGAGCTAAATGGATGCCCAATTTGCTGTATGATTTGCGTTAAGCGCTTCATGCTTGTCCTAAATAATGTTGATAGCTAAGTTTGCTCGGGTATTTATATTCAAATGTACCATTAATTTCACCATTAATAAATTGTTTTACCGCTGGATTAGTGGTGCTTTTAATTTCTTCAGGCGTTCCATGCGCAATAATTTCACCATTAGCCATAAAATAAATGTAGTCTGCAATTTCCATGGTTGCGGCGATATCGTGAGTAACTAGGACTGCGGTTTGTTTTAAACTAGTATTGAGCTTTTTAATTAGCATTGCGATGGTATTCAGTGAGATTGGATCTAAACCCGTAAATGGTTCATCGTAAAGCATTAATTCTGGATCTAAGGCGATTGCGCGAGCTAATGCAACTCTGCGCGCCATGCCGCCGGAAAGTTGATTCGGCATTAAATCTTGAGTTCCAGTTAGTCCAACAGCCTCTAACTTCATCGCAACAACTTTATTAATAAAACTTTGCGGTAAGTTACTATGTTCTTGTAATGGAAATGCTACATTTTGTGCTACATTCATATCGGTAAATAATGCACCTAGTTGAAACAGTAACCCGAGCTTTTTGCGAATTTCATGGGTATTTGCAGCTGACAAATTGCGCAAATTTTCTCCAAAAACGTTAACTATTCCATGTTCAGCTTGAATTTGACCAGAGATTAAACGTAAAATTGTAGTTTTACCGCTACCGCTACCGCCCATAATTGCTGTGATTTTACCTCGGGGTACGTTCATCGTAATATTTTTTAATATCGGACGATCCTTGCGATATGCAAATGATACATTTTTGAGGTTTATAGTGTCTTGCTGCATAGTTTTAAAGGTGCTTAAAAATTTTAAGTTAATATTATACTAAA
>DPRZ01000214.1 GCA_003538525.1 Neisseriales bacterium | reverse complement strand
TATTATTTTGATAAAATTTTTCATGGTGAAATAGTTAACACTCTGTGGGCAGCTGAACGGCAAACAACTGTAAGTAAAAGCCAGTTGCAAAAAGTGCAAAATGAAAATGAATGGCTACTGCTCCCGCAACGTTTCCCATTACAAATTAAGATTCTTGACCCTGACCCAAATTACCCACTAAATCCTGGAGCAAGCGCTTATGTTTATATCGCAACTAAAAAATAAATTGGCGATTTATGATCGCTACGGGGAACATCGCATCAATGGTCTTAAGGCTGTTTTCATCCTTGAATTATTGTTTTTATTTAACTGTGTTTACACTGTTCCTAATCCATTTTTTTATTTCTTCTTTGTACCCATGAGTGCCTTTGCGGCCGAAATAGCTGGGACTTGTTTAGCTGAAAAGTATTTGTTTCTCTTTTTTACAATTATGGGTAGCACCTTGGCGATATTCTTGTTTGGTCTACTATCAGTATATAAATTATTTTTCATTTTTTTTGTCTTTGCTTATTCGCTGTGGATTTATTTTACTGCTATTTATAAAATAAAAAGTATGTTTGTACCAGCACCTTTGATTCTGAGTATAGCTATATATTCTTTGATTTATAATAATAGTAATAGCAGCTTTTATATTGCACTTAATCACGCCATGGAAACGTTGGTTGCAATGTTGATAATGTTTGCAGGGTTAGTTTTATTTCCTAAAATTTACTATTTAGCAACATGGAGGAGAGCCTTTTTTGATGTGTTAAATGATTTAGAAAGAATTTCCGCTCAAATTTTTTACAATGAAATTGATGATCTACCAATTACTCCTGGCATAATTATCATGGAGCGTTACTCACGGATGTTGTCGCGCAAGATGAAATATTTTAGTGTTTTAAAGATAACACTATTGTCTTTTACACTGGTGACGGCATTATCTTATGTATCAACATTCCGCACTCAATTACAGCTTAATTTTCTTGAGGTATTTCATAGCTATGTTAAACGGCTACGTCATGCTTGTCATGCCAAAGAAATATTACTTTTAACACCATTAGATATTTCAGAGTTGCAAAAAACCTATGAGTTACGCACCTTACATAAATTAATTTTAAGTTGGAATAACTTATGCGGCACGGTTTAGGCTTACCTCAGCTTAGCTATCGAGCTCTGCGCGCTATGCGAATTTGTATTGTTTTTACATTTGCGATTGCTTTTGAGAGTATTCTTAGGATTCCTCATGCGGGTTGGGTGGCTTTTTCTGTAATTATGATTTATGCTGGTTTTGATAATGGAACTACAATATTTCGCGCCTTTCATCGTTTCTGGGGCATGCTATTAGGTTTATTCAGCGGTTACTTACTGTGGTTTATCGCTCATCTTGATTACCGCTTATTATTTATTATTATTCCGAGCACGGTTTTCATGACTTATTTTTTAATGGGACGAGTTCATTCGATTCCGACTATTTTTGCGGTTAACACGGCCGTAATTGGTAATGGTTATTTTTTTGCTCATAACGATTATGCGGTAACTTTCTTTATTACTGATTATGCTATTTGTACAGTAATTGGTTTTTCGATTGTTTTGGCTTTTGAATATTTTTGGTTTCGTCATTATCGTCTGCTGGCTTGTTTCATTCATGATACGCAGCAGGAGGTTATTGAGCAGTTGAAAGCTCTGATAAATTTATTAAATCAAAATAAATTTAGTCATAGCGATTTTTTTTGCAGGTGTATTGAATTCAATAACAGTTTGGTGCAGGTTAATAATTTGGCAAGGAATTCATCGTTTTCATTAAGTGCTGGAGATGCAGTTGGTGATGAATTTAATCAATTTGTCATGCGAACCAACCGAGTCTTTGTCGAGCTTAAAGCTCTTTATTCGGCATACGACACCAATCGTTATCATCAGCATGATTATAATCATTTGTTTATCCAAGTCAAAAGCGATATAGCCGAACTAGAAGCTCTACTTCATAACGGTGAAACTATTATTATTCAATCTGGAGCCATTCATGAAGTCCATAATTAATATCTTTTTGCTAATTTCAATTGTTTTGTTGGGATGCAGTAGTTACCAAAAACCAGATGTGACGGTAAATAATCGCTGGTCGGTATCTGATCGTAATCTTATCCTGAGTGAAAGTAATCTCCCTTATCTTGCGTGGTGGCAAGGCTTTAATGATCCATTATTAAATCAATTAATTGAGAGCGGGATGGTCAACAATAATACCCTTAACATGTCGCGAGGTCATATTGAGGCGGCGGCTGGTGAATTGAAAAAAATTCAATTCCAGTGGATTCCAGATATTAATGTCTTGCTGGGTTATTCCAACAATCCAGCAACGGGTTTTCCGGGGTTATTAGCATTATTGGCTCCCAATTATACCTTGAATGTCTTTAGCCAGATTAAACAGCAAAAGCGTGCCGAATATGAATTAGCAGCAGCCAAAGCCGAAGACGATAGCGTAAAATTAACCATTATCAGCCAAATTAGCGCCAGTTATTTTACCTATCAGGCAGAATTAGAGCATAAAGAGTTATTGCAAACCCTCGTAGAGGATATTAATCAGCTAGCAAAAATTGCCAATAAGCTTTATGCAGGTGGACTAAGTTCGGTAATTAATTTTGAAGAATTGCAAAGTCAGGTTAATTTGATTCAAGGTGAGCAAGAAATTGTGGAACAAAATCTGGTGGTAAGTCGTAACGCATTGCGTTATCTGATTAATCAAAATCCTGGAACGCTCACCCCACTACGTAACTTTACTCAGATCAACAATCCTGGGTTAATTCCTGGGGCTTTGCCGCTTACAGTTCTAGAAAATCGCCCCGATCTGCAATTAGCCGAAAACGAACTTCATGCTAGCAATGAAGGAATTGGTTTGGCGACCAGTCAACTATTACCAACGCTACAACTGGATTTTATTGGCGGTCCAGTCGCTGGTAACAACAGTTATCACTTTCCCAATCCGATAACAACGAATGTGGTTGATTTTAATGATGAATTACTTAAGATTCCAGCATTTAAAATGTCGACATTCGGGGAAATTGCCAAAGCCAAGGGTTTGAATAAAGTTTCTTATTATAACTACGTTGATGTTCTGCAAAAGGCCTTGCGTGATACCACAAATGCGCTCTCTGCCAATACGCGGTTAAATAACAAGTTACAACAAACTACAACTGCAACACAACATCTTAGTAAAGCCTATGCCTTAAATCAAGCACTATATAGGCAAGGTATCTTGAGCGTGCTGGATACATTACACAGCAAGATTGCACTTGATCGCATCCATATCGCACTCAATCAAGATAAACTTCAGCAACTGCTTACGGTGGTTAAGCTGTATCAGGAACTCGCTGGTGGTTATAAAGTAGTTGAAAGTAGTAACCAACTGAAATAATACTTATTTTAAAACTGGTATATATTATTCTGACGGTAATTCAATTTTGGGTTAATGTTTTTTAGGGGCAACTTTTGAAATGTATATAAAACTACTAATTACGAGTGGCTTTTTATTTTGCCCGCTTTGGGCTATGGGTAACGAGTCAGCACCACTAATTTCCCAAACATCATATTCACAATTTCAAAAATTTGATCGCCAATTAAATTTAGGGATGGGGGTTACCTCGGGAAATCTAACTAATGGTAATAGTGGAGCCGTCAATAATTCACAATTTATCAATTTAGAAATTGAGCGCTTATTTGATATCGGTATTTGGTTGGATATTAATGCCTCATTGATGACTTATTATTCCCAAGGCGCTGATCCAGCATTCAATAAAAACACAACGGTTAGCGGATCGCAGCCTAATTTTGGTGGGGTAAATGTTAAACTGGGTTATGCATTTCCGTTAAATACGAATCATTTACTGCTAACCCCCTATGCACAATTTGGACGAACTACTAATCTATCTTCCTATACCATGTATGCAAATAATCAAGTCACCAATTTAACGCAGGACTATTTTTTAAGTAGTGGAGTTGGAACTCGACTCGAATACCGCATCAACCAGATCATAGAACTTTATTTTGATCAAAATGCGCTTTATAATGCTTCTCAAGCGCCGACAAATGCAACTTTAGCAGCGAATGATAATTATAGCTATACCTCATTACTCGGCGCGAAATTTAATTTGTGGCATCATTTTCAGCTAGGGTTACAAGGATTTTATAGTAATTTTTATTACACAAACCCCTTAAATACCATTAATGGAATAGCGCTGGTGCCGCAAAGCACCGTTGGTGGTTTAGTCTCTATTGGTTTTATCTATTGACGGGGAATTTTAATCATGAAAACAGTTAAACTAAAGTCAATCTCAACTCGGTTATCGTTTTTCTCAATAATCACTGGATGCATAATTAGTCTTTTTTCAAAGCCCGTGCTGGCATATCCGTTAAATTTTGAGAGCCAAACTATTGCAAAAAATTCACTCACTCAGAATCCAGCACAAGTTAACACCAGCAATGATGAAACTGATCGCTTTCACCTCTTTCAAAAGTTCATCAACCAATATAGTATTGGCTACCAATTTATTGGCATAAATTTTAGCAATGTAGGTAATGCCAATGCACAAGATTTAAACATCAATGTCACCAAATTATTTGATATGGGTATTTACATCGAAGCTAATTATGACACTTTCACCTATTTTTCACAATTTTTACAGCATCATCCTGATGGGTCACCGAGCTTAGATCGTTATGGCGACTATCCTAAGTTTAATGGCCTCAATCTAAAAGTCGGCTATGCCTTGCGACCAATCCCTGAGCATCTTTATGTTATTCCATATGCGACTGGGGGTTATAACTCTCAATGGGCGACTTATACCGTTGATGTCAATGCACAACAGACCGCTAATTTGACCCAAAATTATTTCCTAACATTTGGCGGTGGTGTGAAATTGGCCTACCGAATCAACAGTTGGATCAATACTTATATTGATACTTCAGTGGTACAAAATCAAAGTCAGGCTCCCGCGCTTACTTATGGTGCGAGCTTGACCAATTATGCTTTCAATACCCAAATTGGCACCAAGATTCATTTATATGATCAACTCCAATGCGGTTTGCATGCTTTTTATATGCCGTTATATTACCCAGATTCACCGGCAAATACACCAGCAAAAGTTGCCGTAACTTCATATATTTATGGTGCAATGTTTTCATTGGGATTGAATTATTAATATCCTTCGCTGACTATTAACAGAGTAATCCACTCAGTCTATTTTTAACCAAGTCGAGTTCTATTTTTACCAATAAACTCGCCGGAAAAATTTGTTATAATCTACCTTAATTAAAGCAATGTTATGCTACAAAGCGAACTGTTTACCGACACTTATTTTTGTGAAAGAACATCTACTATGAATGCAACCATTACGCAATGGACGCCTGAGGATCCATTATTTTGGGAAAAGACTGGCAAGAAAATTGCTTATACCAATTTAATCATTTCAACCGGCTGTTTGGCATTGTCTTTCGTCGTCTGGGTATTTTGGTCAATTCTAGCAATTAAAATTAATAGCTATGGTTTTCATTTATCTAAAGCCGAGCTATTTTCATTAATTGCCATTCCGGGTTTAGTTGGCGCCAGTCTCAGAATTTTATATTCCTTTACGATTCCAATTTTTGGCGGACGTAATTGGACAACTTTCAGTACTGCAACGCTTCTCATTCCAACAATTGGACTGCTGATTTGTTTACAAAACCCCAACACCAGTTATACAACTTTCATATTACTAGCAATTTTCTGTGGACTTGGTGGTGGAAATTTTTCGTCTTCAATGGCTAATATCAGTCTATTTTTTCCTAAACGTTTACAAGGTTCGGCATTAGGCATAAATGGCGGCATTGGCAATTTAGGAGTAAGTATTTTTCAATTATTTGCGCCATTGGCTCTCTCTCTACCATTTTATGGTCACGCAATTAATGGGATTTACCTAAGTAGCGCTATTGCTATTTGGATACCATTTATTGTAATCTTTACCATCTTAGCTGGCTGGAAAATGGTAAATTTACCAACTTCTATAAAACCACTCCAGCAATTTAGAGTGTTCAAACAGGCAAATATGTATTTGGTAACTATTCTTTATTTTTGTGCTTTTGGTACTTTTATTGGTTGTTCAGTGGCCTTTCCGCTAGTCACCAAGCTTCAATTTAAAGAAATTGAGGTAGTTAAATATGCCTTTATTGGTCCTATGGTGGGTTCGTTAACTCGTGTAGTCGGTGGAATTTTGGCCGATAAATTGGGGGGCAAAAAAATTAGCATTCTGGCTTTCATCGTAATGGGGTGTGCGACGTTAGGCATCATCTATTTCACGCAGTCCGATCAACACGATTTCCTACCTTATTTATGGATGTTTTTGTTATTATTCGCTTTTTCTGGCGTTGCTAATGGCTCGATATTCCAATTAATCGGCGTAGTTTTCCCCGGTGGAGAAAAAGCACCAGCACTCGGACTAAGTGCCGCAATTGCTGCCTATGCCTCTTATTTATTACCTCAATTATTTAGCTGGTCTTTAGCAAGTTTTAATTCACCCGACAGTGCTTTTTTTATCTTGATTGCTTGCTACATTTTATCGGTATTCATTCTATTTAGCTGTTATCGCAAAGTTGCGTAGCGTATAATAGCGCTTGGTGGATGTGTTATGTCCGTGAATTAGGATCACTCTCAGGATCCGGAGTCGTGCCTGTGGAGAGTACAAATAAATCTAAATAAGTATAATTATTTAATTATAACCGTATGTTAAATATTGTTTTTCAGGAGTATGTTGTGAGTCATTTATTAGACCGTTTAACTTTTTTTACGAAAAAAAAGGAAGCTTTTGCCGATAAACATGGCATTACAACCAACGAAAGTCGTGAGTGGGAAAAAGCCTATCGCGAGCGTTGGCAGCACGATAAAATTGTTCGTTCTACTCACGGCAATAACTGTACCGGATCGTGCAGCTGGAAAATTTATGTTAAAAATGGTTTGGTAACTTGGGAAACTCAACAGACCGATTATCCACGCACGCGACCAGATATGCCCAACCATGAACCGCGTGGCTGTCAGCGTGGTGCCAGTTATTCATGGCATTTATATAGTCAGGCACGTTTAAAATATCCATTGGTTCGAACTAAACTATGGCGACTGTGGCAAGCCGCCAAACAACAGCACCCTGACCCAGTGACCGCATGGGGCTCTATCATGGCGCGACCAGAAGCACGCCAAAGTTATCAGCAGGAACGCGGAATGGGTGGCTTCATTCGCGCCAGCTGGGATGAATTAAGTGAAATAGTCGCTGCGGCGAATATTTATACCGCCAAAACTTATGGACCAGATCGAGTAGTCGGTTTTTCGCCGATTCCCGCCATGTCGATGGTGTCATTTGCCGCCGGAAGCCGTTATTTATCGTTATTTGGTGGTAGCTGCCTGAGCTTTTATGATTGGTATTGTGATTTACCCCCGAGTAGCCCGCAAATTTGGGGAGAACAAACCGATGTACCAGAAAGCGCCGATTGGTATAATTCCAATTTCATTATAACTTGGGGTTCTAATGTGCCGCAAACCCGTACTCCAGATGCACACTTTCTTTCTGAGGTGCGCTATAAGGGCACAAAAGTAGTAGCTGTAACTCCAGATTACGCCGAAGTTGCCAAATTTGCCGATAACTGGCTCAATCCACAGCAAGGTACCGATGCCGCCCTCGCCTTAGCCATGGGTCATGTTATTTTAAATGAATTTTTTGTTAAAAACACCACACCTTATTTTGTAGATTATTGTAAACAATATAGCGATATGCCATTTTTAGTTGTGCTGGAGAAAAATTCTGCCGGATTATTGACTTCAGGTCGCATGCTACGCGCCAGTGAGTTTGCCGACAATCTAGGATTAAACGCTGAAGTTGCGTCACATACGCCACTCTTAATTGATAGTCTCAGCCAAACAATTGTCGCACCGAATGGAACCATTGGTTCGCGCTGGGACAATAGCGCCAAATGGAATCTTGAACTCAAAAACATTCAAGACGGTGAGCTAATTGATCCACTTTTATCCTTAGCCGCTAATGCAGATAGTCAGTTAATCGAAGTAAACTTCCCCTATTTTGGCAATGTTCAACATGAATGTTTTGCCGCAACTAGCCATGAAAGTATCCTTACTCATCAGATCCCCGCCCGCAAATTAATTGTTGCCGCAGGGGAAATTTGGGTAACCACAGTGTATGATTTATTTCTGGCTAATTATGGTGTTGAGCGCGGCTTTAAGGATGACAATTGCGCGAAAAATTATAGCGAAAATTTACCTTATTCTCCAGCTTGGCAAGAGAAAATTACTGGCGTAAAAGCTCAGTCGGTGATTGATATCGCGCGACAATTTGCCGACAATGCCAATAAAACACAAGGTCGTTCAATGATTATTGTCGGGGCTGGGCTTAATCACTGGTATAACATGGATATGACTTATCGCGCCATTATCAATTTATTGGTAATGTGTGGTTGTGTAGGAAAATCTGGCGGTGGTTGGTGTCATTATGTCGGTCAAGAAAAATTACGTCCCCAATCCGGTTGGCAGCAGTTAGCGACCGCTACCGACTGGTCACGCCCTCCGCGCTTGATGAACGGAACCTCATTCTTTTATGCTCATAGTGATCAATGGCGCTATGAAAAACTTGGAATTAACGAAGTGCTTTCGCCCTTGGCAGATCCTCGCGAGTGGGCAAATAAATCAATTATTGATTGCAATGTGATTGCGGAACGACGCGGATGGTTGCCAACTGCGCCACAACTACAAAGCAACCCTCTTACTATCGGTGCGACGATCCATAGCAACCAAGCCAATCCTGGCGAATACATCGCTCGCGAATTGCAAAATGGCACGCTTAAACTAGCTTGTAATGATCCAGATAACCCTCAGAACTGGCCACGGAATATGTTTGTCTGGCGTTCAAATTTATTGGGTGCCAGCGGCAAAGGTCATGAATATTTCCTGAAACATTTATTGGGCACTTCCAATGGAGTTCAAGGCAAAGATTTAGGTAGTAGTGGCAAGCATCCGTCTGAGGTCGTCTGGCATGAAGAAGCACCACAAGGTAAATTAGATTTATTGGTTACCCTAGATTTCCGCATGTCCTCAACCTGTATGTATTCAGACATAGTCTTACCAACCGCATCGTGGTATGAAAAAAATGACTTGAATACTTCCGATATGCATCCTTTCATCCACCCATTTAGTCAGGCGGTTGATCCAGTCTGGGGCTCGCGCAATGATTGGGAAATTTATAAATTGTTCGCCGCCCAAGTCTCCAAACTTGCCACAGGGCATCTCGGGGTAGTTCATGATGTGGTGTTGACACCCATCTTGCATGACACCAAAGCCGAATTAGGACAAGGTTTAGCCCTACAAGATTGGGCACGTGGTGAATGCACGGCTATTGCTAATTTATCAATGCCTAATGTAACTTTGGTTGAGCGTGATTATAGTCAAATTTATAATAAATACACATCACTTGGTCCTTTGGTTGAGACTTTGGGCTTAGGTAGTAAAGGAATAAATTGGACCGCTGATAAAGAAATTCAACTCTTAAAAGAATTAAATTATACAACAGTTGATGGACGAGTTAAAATCGAGAGCGACATTGATGCTTGTGAATTAATTTTATCATTGTCACCAGAAACCAATGGTGAAGTTGCCATTAAAGCTTGGGAAGCGGTTAGTAAATTTACTGGGCGTAGCCATACTCACTTAGTCGAGGCTCGCGCAGATGAAAAAATTCGTTTTCGTGATATTCAGGCGCAACCGCGCAAAATTATCACCTCACCAACATGGAGTGGTATTGAATCTGAACATGTTAGTTATACCTTTAGCTACACCAATGTTCACGAATATATTCCATGGAGAACATTGAGCGGTCGTCAAGAGCTTTATCAGGATCATCCTTGGATGCGTGCCTTTGGCGAAGAGCATTGTGTTTATAAACCTCCTGTTAACACCAAAAGTATTGAAAGCATCATCGATAACAGTGAGAAAAACGTAGTTTTAAATTTCCTTACGCCACATCAAAAATGGGGAATCCATAGTACACATGCGGATAATCTAATTATGCTTACACTTTCTCGTGGTGGGCCTAATGTATGGATTAGCGAAAGCGATGCTAAACTAATTGATGTAGTTGATAATGATTGGGTTGAAGCTTATAATGAAAATGGTAGCATTGCTGCTCGGGCAGTTGTAAGTCAAAGGATACCAGAGGGGGTAATTATGATGTATCATGCACAGGACAAAACTGTTAATGCGCCGCTTAGTGAAAAAACTGGCTTACGTGGTGGTGTGCATAACTCTGTTACGCGAATTACAATGAAACCAACTCACATGATTGGTGGGTATCATCAGTTATCTTATGGTTGGAATTACTATGGTACTGTAGGTTCAAACCGTGATGAGTTTATTGTCTTACGCAAGATGAAAAATGTTGAGTGGGGTAATTCTTATTCAGCCGAAGAAACCCCATTTACTGCGAAATAAAGAAATAAAGGATTAGAATTATGACTTATCAACCTAAAATCCGTGCGCAAATTGGCATGGTATTAAATTTAGATAAATGTATTGGCTGTCACACGTGCTCGGTGAGCTGTAAAAATGTTTGGACATCGCGTAAAGGTGTTGAATATGCATGGTTTAATAATGTTGAAACTAAACCTGGCGTAGGTTTTCCTAATAATTGGGAAGATCAGGAGCGTTGGAAAGGTGGTTGGGATTTAACTCGTGGTGGGCGTCTTAAACTCAAACAAGGCAGCAAGCTTAAAATTTTGGCAACGTTATTTGCAAATCCAAACTTGCCACAAATTGATGATTATTATGAGCCATTTACATTTGATTTTCAACACTTACAAAATGCACCTAAATCTAAAACTACTCCAGTTGCAACACCTTTATCGGTAATTACTGGCAAGGCAATGAAAAAAATCACTAAAGGTCCAAATTGGGAAGATATGTTAAGTGGTGAGTTTAGCAAACGTTCGGTTGACTACAACTTTAATGATATTGCCAAAGAAATGTACGGCAAATTCGAAAATACGTTCATGATGTATTTACCGCGACTTTGTGAACATTGCTTAAATCCAGCCTGTGTAGCATCTTGCCCATCCGGTGCAATTTATAAACGTGAACAAGATGGAATTGTCCTGATTGATCAAGATAAATGCCGTGGTTGGAGAATGTGTGTTAGCGGTTGTCCGTATAAAAAAATCTACTTTAACTGGGAAAGTAATAAATCTGAAAAATGTATCTTCTGTTATCCGCGAATCGAATCTGGAGAGCCAACCTTGTGCGCTGAAACTTGCGTTGGACGTATCCGTACACTAGGGGTTTTATTGTATGATGCAAACAAAATTGCAGAGGCTGCCTCAGTAACTGACACCAAAGATCTATATGCGGCACAATTAGATATGTTCTTAGATCCTCATGACCCAGAAGTTATACGTTTGGCACGTGCTGAGGGTGTTCCAGAGTCATGGCTAGAGGCTGCCAAAAAATCACCAATTTATAAAATGGCGATTGACTGGAAAGTAGCTTTTCCGCTTCATCCTGAGTATCGAACTTTACCTATGGTATGGTATATTCCACCACTATCGCCAATTCAACAAACTTTGGAAAGCCATAATGTTTTTCCGGATAATGAAAGCATGCGTATTCCAGCTAAATATTTAGCTAATTTATTAACTGCTGGAAATGTAGCACCAGTTCATCTAGCGTTGTCTCGGATGCTTGCAATGCGTAATTTTATGCGTGGTAAACATGTTGAAGGCATTAGTGATTTAAGTATTTTGGAAAAAGTTGGTTTAACTGAAAACATGGTAAATGAAATGTATCGTTATATGGCAATTGCTAATTATGAGGATCGTTTTGTAATTCCGACTAGCCATAGTGAATATGCTGGAGATGCTTTTGGTACTCGTTCTGGTTGTGGTTTTAGCGCAGGTAATTGCAGCTCTAATGGTGATAATCCTGTGGATGTTTTTGGTAAAACTCATAAGGTGAATTTCTTTGGTGGGAACCCAAGTAGCAAAGCTCAGTCAGCACAAAATCCAAATCCACAAATTAATATTCCCCAAAATGAATCACAGGAATAGTTGCATGAGTATCAAAACTTTTAAAATTTTTAGCCGCTTACTTAGTTATCCGAGTGCTGAATTACAACAATCACTACCAGAGTTGGCAGATATTTTAAGCAAAGAGCAGTTGTTTGAAAAAGCCGAATGCCTAAAGTTGGCAAATTGGATTAATAGCTTATCAAGCATTGATTTAATTGATTGGCAACAGGATTATGTGAGCATATTTGACAGCAGTGTCTCATTATATTTATTTGAATACCTTCATGGTCAGTCTAAAGACCGTGGACAAGCTATGGTAGATCTTAGTGATTATTATAAGCAGCAGGATTTTCAAATTATTGCTGGTGAACTACCTGATTATTTGCCCCTGATTTTAGAGTTTTTGTCAGAGCAAGATCCAGATGTAATCAAAGATTTTCTGCAAGATATGTTAAAAATCATTGCTAAAATAGGCTTTAAGCTAAAACAAAGTGAAAGTGATTATAGTTTAATTTGTGATGCTCTTGAGCTTTTCATGGGGCAAAAACCTCGTGCTACATCACCGATAATTCCGATTCAAGTCTTAAGTGAGTTGGATAAAACCTGGCAGGAGCCTGCCGTTACTTTTGATGCTAGTGGCAACTGCGGTACTTGTAAAATCTAACCTATACATTAAGAGGTAAACAAAATGTATTTGAATTTCTTTTTATTTCAACTCTATCCTTATATAGCCTTAACGGTATTTATTGTGGCAACCTGGATTCGTTATGATCGCGATCAATATTCTTGGAATGCTCGCTCTAGTCAAATTCTAAGCGATCGATGGTTTGTCGTCGGTAATAATCTATTTCATTGGAGTGTTATACTTATACTTTCCGCTCATTTCGTTGGTTTGCTTACGCCTGAAGCGGTATATAAATCAATAATTTCACCAGAGCATAAACAAATAATGGCTATGATAGTTGGTGGTACTCTTGGTGTAATATGTTTCATTGGAATGACTATTTTAGTCTTGAGACGCTTATTCAATTCTCGTGTACGTGCAACTAGCCGAGTTTCTGATATTGTTATTTTACTAGCGGTTTACGTACAATTAACCTTGGGAATAGCAACAATTCATACCTCAGCTCAGCATCTTGACGGAGTTGAAATGGAAGCATTAGCAAATTGGGTGCAACATTTGGCAATTTTAGATAGCGACGCGTATCTTTATCTAAATCACGTTAGTTTAATTTTTAAAATCCATGTCTTATGGGGAATGACGTTATTTGTTTTATTTCCATTTACTCGCTTAGTTCATATAGTTAGCGTACCGTTGAAATATATTACTCGTACAGGTTATCAAATCGTTCGCAAATGATCAATTTAGAAAGTAGAATTTAGCCAGTTTAGAAGCCAAAGATATTGAGTTCATAAAATTTAATTAAAACCAGCGTATGCGATAACGTACTACGGTGGTTTGGCTGCTCAAAGTGCTGAAGGCAATCTTACTTGAGTAATGTTAAGTGAGTTATTTTGCGGATTAAACTTAAAAATTGTGTCTGCAATTTATTGAGGCTAAGTTAAAATTAGTTGAGCTTTTAATGTTGATTGCTTAATTGGTGTAAAATATTGAATTGTGAAAATTAATTTTATCATAACTTATAAATAAGGTATTGAAGGTACATGTAAATCTGAATGATATAGTTGTATTTTCATGACTGGATTAAAGTTATTTTACGGCAGGTGAAGAGAGTGCCTTTTTGAATAAAATTTGCTTGGTTAGTTCATTTGCATAAGATTGGATATATTTTGTTACAAGATAATTTTGCGCGCCAGTTTAGTTATGTGCGCTTATCCTTGACCGAACGCTGTAATTTCAAGTGTCAATATTGCTTGCCGAATGGTTATCAGGCGTGTAGTCCAGAACCTGCGCTTAATTTGCAAGAAATTAGTAATTTGGTGGCCGGGTTAGTTGAATTAGGAATTTGGAAAATTCGTCTAACTGGTGGTGAACCAACCTTACGCCGTGATTTACTGGAAATTATACAGCTAATTCGGAGTTTTCCACAAATCAAAACTTTGGCAATTACCACTAACGCCTATAAATTAGGTGCGCATTTGGATGAGTATATTGCAGCAGGGTTAACTAACCTGAATATCAGCATGGATAGCTTAAACCGTGAACGTTTTTATCAAATTACCCAGGTGGATAAATTAGATGCCATTCAACAAACCATCCAGCAAGCTCTAGCTAGTAATTTACAGCAAGTCAAAATCAATGCAGTGTTAATTAAACATAGTCTTGATGAATTGGCGGATTTTCTGACGTATATTCAAGATAAAGCCTTAAGTCTGCGCTTTATTGAATTAATGCAAACCAGTGATAATCAAGCTTATTTTCAAGAAAATTATGTTTCGGCTGAAGTGCTACGCGCCAAACTCCAAGCGCTGGGCTGGATTGAACAACCGCGTCAATATGGTGCTGGTCCTGCGATTGAATTTCGTCAGCCTAACTCAATTGGAAGCGTGGGAATTATTGCGCCATATAGCAAAAATTTTTGCAGCAGTTGTAATCGGCTGCGCTTTACGCAAGATGGGGCGTTACGCTTGTGTCTATTTGGCGATGAAAATTATTCTTTACGCCATTTATTGCAAAATCCAAATCAACGCGAAGAACTTAAAGCCAGCATCATTAAATGCATGGGTAATAAGAGCATAGGTCATCAATTGGCTCAGGCGAAAACAGGGAATATTATGAATCTTTCGAATGTGGGTGGATAAATGAAAAGTTATTATCATATGATTGATGTGAGTGATAAATTGGCAACTAAGCGAATTGCGATTGCGCGCGGCAAAATTTACGTTGGTGAAATGGTGTTTAATTTAATTCGCAATCAACAAATGTTAAAAGGCGATCCATTACGCTTGGCTGAGGTTGCGGCAATTATGGGCGCTAAAAATACCAGTAATTTGATTCCGCTTTGTCATCCATTAGGCCTAGATAAAGTTGAGTTTATTAGCGAATTAGTGCCTGCCGAATTTGCGGTGCAAGTCTATTGTATTGCCATTACCAGTGCCAAAACTGGAGTGGAAATGGAAGCTTTAAGTGGCGTGAGCGCTGGGTTGTTAACGATTTATGATTTAAGCAAAATTTCCGAACCAAGTTTAACCATTAGCGATATTCAGTTATTAGTTAAAATTGGTGGTAAAAGCGGTGTCTGGTTTAATCCACAAGTGAGTAACTACCCAGATTGGATCGCGGAATATTTACCGCAAGCGCCACAATTAACAGGGCTTAAATTTGCAACGATTACGCTGAGTGATCGGGCGAGCCAAGGCGTTTATCCTGACAAATCAGGGTCTTTATTACAGGAATTATTACTGACTGCAGGTGCAAGCAATCTAGCCTATGAATTAGTTGCCGATGAAGCAACGCTATTGAAAGCTAAGTTAAGTGAGCTTTTAGGGTTGAAGGGTGACAAACGTCCACAACTAATTATAACTAGCGGTGGTACGGGCATTGCCAGTCGTGATATAGCACCTGAAACTATTTTAAGCTTAGGTGGGCGTGAAATTCCAGGGATAGGTGAGTTATTGCGGCTGTATGGTAGCAAATTTACGCAATTTAGCTGGGGAAGTCGTTCCTTGGCGGTCGTGGTTGAGCGCTGTTTGGTAATTGCGTTACCTGGTAGTAGTAATGCGGTGCGTGAAGGTGTGGAATGTTTATTGCCGCTTTTGTCGCATTTGGTGAAAATGGCAGAGGGAGCGAATCATGATTAGTTATGCAAAGGCACTGGATTTATTAGAGTCTGCGGCAACCGAATTAGGTGTTGAGTCAATTTCAAGCTTAAATGCCTTGGAGCGGATTTGTGCGCAGGATATATTTAGTCCAATTGCATTACCGAGCTTTGATAATTCGGCGATGGATGGCTTTGCCGTGCGTTATAACGATACCTTAAGTGCAAGTCAGGAAAGCCTGTTAGAATTGCGGATTACGGAAATTATTCAAGCTAAAGCTAGTGCGTTTAAATTTGCCGTGGCTGAAGCAGGCTGTTGTTGCGAAATTATGACTGGAGCGCCAATTCCTGCTGGTTATGATGCGGTAATTCCAATTGAGTTAGTTCAATTAATTGAACGTGATGGTCAAAATTATATTCAAATTAAGCACGCCGTAAAAATGCATGATAACGTGCGCTTTAGTGGTGAAGATGTTGGTTTAGGCGCATTATTATTCAAACGTGGTCAACAAATTCAAGCTAATGATGTGATGCTGTTGGCATCGGTTGGAATTGTTCAGCTGACGGTGTTTAAAGCGCTGAGCTTGGCAATTGCAACCACGGGTGAAGAAATTAGTGATAACTATGCTCAGGAATTACAACATGGTGAAATTTATAATTCCAATGCTCCATTATTGATGAATTTAGCGGCAGCGCGCTGTTTTGCGCCACGTTATGCAGGGATTTTGCGTGATCATAAAACTACCTTGCAAGAATTTATCCAAACCAGCAGCGAACAAATTTTAATCACCACGGGTGCAGTCTCTAAAGGCAAATGGGACTTTATTCCCGATACTTTACGCGAACTAGGGGCGGAAATTATCTTTCATGCGGTGGCAATTCGCCCAGGTAAACCAGTGTTATTTGCACGACTTAAGGATGGCCGTTTCTTTTTTGGTTTACCGGGTAATCCAGTATCAAGCATGGTCGGCTGGCGTTTTTTTGTGATCCCATTATTGCGTAAAATGTTGGCTAAAGAGCGGGAAACTAGTTTTAAATTACGGCTAGAGCAGACCTTTAAGAAAAAACATTCCTTACGCCAGTTTTTAAAAGCCCGCTTGAGTATTCAAGATGGTTTAGCTACAGCACAAATTAGTCATGCGCAAGAGTCGTTTAAAATTCATTCGCTTACGACCAATGATCTTTGGGCTATTGTGTCTGAAGATGATTGTGTATTGATTGCGGGGGATTTGATTAATGCTGTGCCAATGTATGCGAGTTTTAAATAGGAAATGGAATTTAGATGAAAATTAGCTTACATGGTTTTGGTTCAATGCGTGCACTTCGTGGAATTGGTTTTGAATTTGTCGCGCCACTAACTGTGCGTGAATTTAGAGCCTATTTGCAAACTCAATTGAGTATTAAGCCAGGATTTTCCGAATTGGTGATACTGCTAAGTAGTTGTGCCTTTGCCAATAATGAACAAGTTTTAACTGAAGATACGTTATTAAATAAGGATCAGTTACTGAATGTTTTACCACCGGTGTGTGGTGGCTAATCAACGTTATCAAGCCCAGCTAGTTTTGCCCGAGATTGGCATAGATGGTCAAGCCAAATTAGCTGCCGCCAAAGTCTTATGTGTTGGTTGTGGTGGTCTAGCGGCGAGTGTGTTGCCTTATTTGGTAGCAGCTGGAGTTGGTGAAATTATGCTACTTGATGATGACATAATCAGCCTAAGTAATTTAAATCGCCAAATTTTATTTACCGAACAGCAGCTTGGTGAGTATAAAGCTAAAGTTTTAGCCGCGCGCTTAACGCAACAAAACCCAACCGTGCAGATTAATTGGGATTTAAGCCGCTTTAATTTAGAAACTGGTTTACCAATCGTTGCAGGTTATGATTTAGTGCTCGATTGTAGTGATGATTATGCTACTAAATTAGCGATTAACTTTTGTTGTGCGCGGCTGGCTAAACCCTGGGTTTATGCATCGGTATTGGGCTGGGATGGACAAGTTGCCTTATTTAGTTTGCAAAATAGAGAGCAACCTTGTTATAAATGCTGGCAAATTAAAGCGCCACAAGCTACGGCAAGTTGTAGTGTGAGCGGTGTTTTGGGGGCAGCTGTAAACATTGTGGGTAGTTATCAAGCCAGTCTCGCACTTCAAGCGTTGTTAGGTAATTTTGCGCAAGCTAATCGCTTATTTATTTTTGATTTATGGACCTTAGAACAACAGCAGTTTGAGTTGGCTAAACGTCAAGATTGTGTTTTTCATGGTGATAATTTAATTCATGAGTGGACACAGCCGCTGTTAAATTGGGCGCAGCTGGCAAATTTAGCCAATATACGTTTGATCGATATTAGGACACTCGCGGAATGGGAGCGTGGACACCTACCAGCTGCCGAACACATTACCATTGGTCGCTTAATTGCCCAAGCACCACAGCTATTTACGTTAGAACAAACGCTGGTTATTTATTGTAATCAACAAAGTTTAAGCCTGTTAGCCGTAGAAAATTTGCGGCATTTAGGTTTGCAAGCTTTTGTTTTGAATGGTGGTTATCAGGCTGCCATTCAACAAATTCAGCAACAACAATAAAATTAATTTGGCAGATAATTTAAGCTTACTTAGACCATTAGTTTAGGTGAGTAATTTAGAATGGAAAAAGAGAGAAACATGGTTACTCAAATTGAGTTTTGTGAAGGTGTGATTGAGAGCAGCCGTTTTATTACGGAGATGGTGAATTTGGAGCATGGTGCGCAGGATATTTTTATTGGTAAAGTTCGCCAGCATAATCAAAATCGTGATGTAGTTGGAATTGAATATGAAATTTTTACCGATTTAGCGCATAAAGTTTTAAGTGAATTATGTAATGAAGCGCGCAATACAATTGATCCGAATTTAGATTTTAGTATAGTTCATCGGAGCGGATATTTAAGCGTGGGTGAAACGAGTGTTTTGATTATTGCGAGTTCCAAACATCGTGATGAAGCCTTTCGCGCCTGTCGCTTTATAATTGAGGAAATTAAACATCGAGTGCCAATTTGGAAGCAAGAGCACTATACCGATGGTAAAAGCGAGTGGGTGCAAGGGCATGCGTTGTGTCAGCACAATTAATCGGGTTAGGGATTTTAATTGGCGGAGCCTCAACACGGATGGGGCAAGATAAAGCCAGTCTCCAATTAGCCAATGGTCTGAGTTTACTTGAGCACATAGTTCAGCGCTTAGCGGGTGTAAAGGCTGAGCTTGTATTTAGTAGTGGCGTGAGTCCAGCTGAGTTAGCTAATGATTTACTCGCAATTAAAGATATTTTTAATACGCGTCTGGGGCCAGTTGGTGGAATTATTAGCAGTGTGTTATGGTTATCTGAACATTATCCACAGTTAACTGCGTGCTATTTTGTACCAGTTGATTTAGCCGCGTTAAATCCTGAAACCTTACAGCAATTAGCTACAAATTCACATCAAATTAGTCATTTTACTGATCATCCGTTACCACTCTATTTAGCATTAAATGCTACTACCGTCCAAATTTGTCAGGATTTAATTCCCGTTATTCAAAAACAAGGTGGAATGTCGGTGTATCAATTTATTCAGCATTTTGCTATGCGGCAAGAGATTAATTGCGCAGCACCTGAAAATTTAAACAATCTTAATTACTTTTGGCAATGGGAGCAATTTATTCATGAAAATTCAATTTGAAAGTCAACAAATTCGGATTCGGATTAGTCCAACTGAATTAGTGCATTTAGAGCAATATGCTAAGATTAGCGAAGCATTTGATTATTTACCGTTGTGCGTTAATTTAAATTTAACGCCAGAGCAACAAGCAGGCTTGCTGCAGGCTGGCGTGCTGAATTTAAATTTGAGTACTGAAGATTTAGTTCAATTAAGCGCACCAAGTTCACAAAAAACTGGCATTAAGTTATTAGCTAATTATGGGGTAGAGCAAGTAATTGCCGTTGGATTGCAGCTGGATTTGCACGGTAAAAACTAATAAGTCATAGGCAACTGCACAAGTGGATACACTTACATATATGTTGCGTTTATAAACCGCGATGACTTGATTCTTAAATTCAGTGTCATAGTTACAGAACTTTGTTGCCATTCTTGATTGCTATTAAATTATTGGTTGCGTTTTTCATCTCTAGCTCCTGATAAATCTTAGTTTAATATTTTAACTTAAAC
>DPRZ01000091.1 GCA_003538525.1 Neisseriales bacterium | reverse complement strand
ACAAGCTACTCTTCATAAAAACACCAGTTCTAGCCCCTAAATCTAAAAAACACCAGCTAATTTTAACTGGTGTTTTTAATAAATATTCTTTGACTTAGTCTTTAATATCTGCCAGAAACGTTTTATATTCATTACCATCATAATAAGCATAGAGTGTTTGCGCAATTGTAGTTGTGCCAGTGCAGATATTACCCTTAGCATCAATTGCAATCAACCCAGCATAATCACCGTCAACGTCACTTTCAGCAATTGAACGCTCAACCGCCTCATTTAATGGCATTCCATCCAATACCCGAGTGTGAACTTTGGTCGCAATCGCTTTATTAACAATTTCCTCACCAATTCCAGTACAAGAAATACCCATTACCGCCGATGCAAAATTGCCAGCTACGGTTGGACTATCCCCAACACGACCAGGAACTTCAAAACCAGCACCACCAGTTGAGGTAATCGCACACAACACACCACTATCATCTAAGACAACTACCCCAATCGTACCAGTTAGTCCACGCTTTAATTCAAGATATTCCTGCCAGCGCTTTTCAGTCATCGGATTATAAGGCATCATTTGCAAATTCTCATAAGCATGTTTAGTTGCGTATTCACCGCTTAAGATACTATGATGTTGGTTATGCAAAGCGTAAGCTACCGCTGATGGATGCTGTACATTCTGAATATTAATGACACCCGCAAATTTATTTTTACGACTATCCATATACGACGCAGACATGCGAATTTGCCCATCTTGTTGCACTCGTGACCCCGTGCCAGCATTAAAGATTGGATTATTTTCCAATAATCTGGCAGCAAACAATGCAGTTTGAATCGCATCATTGGATTGCTCTAAAAATTCGCGTGCCGCCTGAATAATAGGCAATAAATTCTCATGATAAGCTTCAAAAGGAGTATTTAAGTCCTCGCGCGCACCACAACCACCATGAATAATTATACGTTGCATAGTATTACTTTATAAATTGAATTACTTCATGACTCTTCGTATTATAACGATCACCATCAAGTAAGGTATGAATCTTAACCCCGACTAAACTAATTGCTTCACCTGTTGAAGTACTAGCCACCGAAGAAAACTCAACCTTAGACATATCGATTATGGTCAGAGCACCACTGCCAATCGCTTCAATGTTACCATCAGCATCAATAATAGCAGCCGTATCCTCATCAACACCGACACCGGTCTTATACGGATTATATGATAGCGCCGTTAATAAGCGTCCTAATCGATTACGTTGTGAAAAATGTTGGTCGATCATAACTTTATTCGTTAAACCTAAGCCAGGCGCCAACGAAACACCACCAACGCGCGGTATTAACCCTGAATCACCAGCAACAATCATATGTTCTGGAATAAACGCAGCACCAGCTGAAGTACCAGCAACTGGAACCCCCTCAGAATTACGTTTACGGATCATCTTAGCAATAATTGTGCCACCTAAGATCGTTGATAACAATAATTGATTACCGCCAGTCATAAAAATACCAGTTGATTCGGTTAGTTGCTTAACAAAAATTTCATTATTCGCATCTAAACGACTTGTAATATTATTATTATAAATTTTTTTCACGCCTATACGTTGGAATATTTCAACGTAACGATCGCCAGTATCTTCTAAATTTGAAGCAGTTGGAATAACAGAAATTACTGCATCTTTACCACCACTTAATTCTACAAATTTTTCTAGTACTCGTGTATTAACTTCTTTTTCTTCTCGGCCGCCGATGGGAATAATAAAACCACGCTGCCCTTTATGCTCCATACTCATTTGTGTAAGTCCTCCCGTTTGTTCTCAACTAAGTCATTGATAAGCATGCAATATCTTTTGAATAGCTTACTGAAAATAAGTTTCTCAGTAAGCCTTAATAATGCACGATCAATAATGCAGATGATATTTTACCAAACTTTTAACATCTTGCTACAAAAAACCCTAAGTCATGCAATCTTATTTATAGTTTTTAATCGTCTCAATAACCTTAGCAGCATCGTCTTGGCACAACATAATATAAATATTATCTTCACCTAAACGTGATAACACAAGATCTAACGCTTCGGTTTCCTGTTCCACTGTAGCCAATATATTTTCTGCAGGAAAACCTTTCTTCAACAAATTCTCGCGAAGTAATCCAGCTAGTTCACCAACTACCGCACCGCGTAAATGACTAGTGAACATCTTCAGAATAACATAATCAATTTGGTGCTTCATTACGCTAGAAGAGATGCTTTCAATCATAAATTTACGGTCACCAGAAAAGCCTAGTAATACTGTAATTTTTGAGCTAGGTTTAGCAATACTGCGGGCAAATTTCAGCATATTATCGACTGAAGCTAGATTATGCCCATAATCAACTAATATTTTACTGCCCTTAACATCAAATAAATTAAAACGTCCTTGATTATTTTCATCATTTTTAAAAGCTAGTAGGCCAGCCGTAATTTCTGCATAAGACCGACCAAGCTCTAAGCTTAAACAAATTGCAGCTAATACATTTTCAATATTATGTTTTGCTAACCCTTTGTAAGTTAAATCAACATCATCAATTGCCGCAATATGCTGTTTCTCACCATGACGATAAACATAAAAGGCACCGTCTTGAACAAAACAAGCATAATCCTCTGGATCTTTGAGATGATTTAATAATTCAGACTCTGCCAAATGTTGACTAAAAAAAGCTTTACTTCGTGGCAAATCATCAATGAAACTATGTGACAATTCATCATCCAAGTTAACCACATTATGCCCACCAGGACGGACCGCCTGCTGTACCGTAAATTTAGCCAAGGCTAAATCTGCAACTGAGTCAATTCCATTAACCCCTAAATGGTCTTCAGATACATTCATAACTACTGCGCCACCAACGTTTGAGGTTGCTAAACCACGTTTAACAATACCGCCACGCGCTACTTCCAACACAGCAACATCAACTTTAGGATTTTGCATAACTGTGCGATTGCCATTTGGACCAGATAAATCACCCTCTGATACGACTTCACCATCAATCATCACCCAATCTGTTGAGCAATAACCAACGACTTTACCCGCGTGTTTGGAAATAAAGCTAGTTAAACGAACAGTAGTGGTTTTCCCATTTGTACCTGTAACCATAACACTTGGAATTTCATAAATATTATCCCAAGGAACTTTATCAAAGTCCAAATCATCAATACTAGTTATGTACGCACCCTTACCGCTACCGATACACAGAGTCTCTGCATCAACATACAGGTTCAACGAACGAGATTTAGCTTCATCATAAATCTCACGCAATGCGATATAACGTTCTCGAGAAATCACGTAATCGAGATAATCAATGTCTTCTGCATAATCAGGTTCTGGCTCTTGGTTAAATTGTGCAGCTACCCGATCAAAAACTATGCTAAATATTTTACACCCAGCAAAAGTTAAATCAAATTCAGTTGGCATAGCAAAAATGAAGCCACGGCTATAAATTCGCTTATATAATACAACATCATCCCAACCTAAAGCATCAAGAACTTTACGTAGTTCTGCCTCATAAGCCTGAGCGAACTCAAGCTTACGAGGATCGCGGGTGAAATATTCGGCTATTCCACCCACGCCAGAGAAAAACATATTCGTTCCAGCTAAGACACGTACAGCAAGTGTATCTCTTTGAAACATGATTATTTCCTTAATCGTTTAGTTCTTCTTCAATTTCAATAATAACACCGCGTTTGTCAGTACGCATTGTTGCATTACTAATTGCATCAGCAATTAAATCAACTTCACCACGCTCTAACAAATGATCATCAGCTCGAGTGTCAACATCTTTTACTCGAACATTACCAGTTGATTTAAACGAGGTAATTTGTTTCCAGCAACGACTAACTTTATCTGCAAACACCACAACATAATCACCTTCAACTGCACTGGATAAAGCTTTATTAACCGCTTCTTGCTCATCCAAAATAATTTCGATGTTTTCAGCTTTAGTTCCGTGTTTTATCAACAATGAACGGATTAACTCAGCAACCTCACCAGATGGACGTCCGCGACGATTATCATCTTGTTTAACAATGAAATGGGTGAAATGTTTAGGTAATAATTTTACACTTTCTTCAATTAATTCATCAGTACGATCACCAGGGAATGTCACCACCGCCGTTTTACGACCAGAAACCTGCATTTGATCAACAAATTTACCAATCATATTAATTGCAGCTGGATTATGACCATAATCTAACAACACTTTAAATGGATGCTCATCATAGAAATTCATCCGACCAGGCGTTTGATGATAGCTACTTACAAAAGTACGTAAGCCATTGCGTAAATCATCTAAGCTCATACCCATGCTATAAGCAATTGCAACCGCGAACATTGCATTTTGCACGTTATGAATTGCTTTACCTTCCATTGTTGCAGGAATTAAATGTGTCCATAACACAGGAATATGAATTTGATTATCAAAAATGGTAATCATATCACCGTTAAGACCTTTTTCAATAATAACCGCTTTACCACCCAAACGAATATGCTCACGCACTAAACGATGTTGTGGGTTCATAGTTACATAGAAAATATTTTCCGCTTCAGTTGTCGCAGCCATTTTCAAGCACTCAATATCATCCGCATTTAGCACCGCAGTATCACGAGCTGCATCGGTAATAATGCGTTTAACTTTCGCCAAATCAGCCAAGCCATTACCTTCGGTAATATCAATATGATCAGCAGTTACATTTAAACAGGCACCAACATTACAAAATTCGTAACCTAAACCGCTACGTAATAACCCACCGCGCGCTGTTTCTAAAACCGCAATTTCAGTATTTGGATCACGTAAAACCATTTGTGCTGAAACTGGTCCAGTTGTATCACCTTTAACAGTTAATTTACCATTGATGTAAATACCATCGGTAGTAGTTAAACCAACGATCTTACCAGCATGTTTCCATAAATGGGCAACCATCCGAGACGTTGTGGTTTTACCATTGGTACCAGTAATAGCAACAGTTGGAATGCGTGCTTTTTCGGCTTCAGGGAATAACATATCCATTACAGCACCTGCGGCATCACGGAATTTACCCTCAGTTGGATGTGTATGCATCCGGAAACCTGGTGCTGCATTCACTTCACAAATCCCGCCACCAATTTCTAAATAAGATTGGCTAATATCTTTAGTTAAGAAATCTACACCACCAACGTCTAAACCAACGGCTTTAATTGCGCGCTCAGCCATTTCTTTATTATCTGGATGAACTTGATCCGTTAAATCAATTGAAGTTCCACCTGTTGAAAGATTTGCCGTATCACGTAGGTAACAAACTTCACCTTCAGGTAAAACAGTCTCAGCAGTATAACCTTTTTTCTCTAAAAGTTGATTTGCTTGATAATCTAATTCTAAACGGGTTAAAACTTTTTCATGTCCAACACCACGGCGTGGATCTTGATTGACAATATCAACTAACTCAGCAACGGTATGCGAGCCATCACCGACTACATGTCCTGGTACACGTTTAGCCACGGCAACTAATTTACCATTAATTACTAACATCCGATGATCTTCCCCCTCAAGGAAGGACTCAACTAACACGCTACGTGATACTTCTTTAGCTACATTAAAAGCCTCAATAACTTCTTCTTCAGTTTTAATGTTAATCGTAATTCCGCGACCATGATTACCATCTAAAGGTTTAACCACAACTGGAAAACCAATCGAGCGCGCCGCATGTATCGCTTCACGTTCAGAACCGATTACGCGTTGTTGTGGAACAGGCAATCCTACGCTATCCATTAAACTAGCCGCCGCACTTTTATTGCTCGCTAATTCAACTGAAATAAATCTAGTTTCACTTGTAATGGTAGCTTGAATACGTTTTTGGTATTTACCATAACCCAACTGAATTAATGAAGCTTCATTTAAGCGTAAATATGGAATATTACGTTGTACCGCAGCATCAATCAACGACTGAGTACTTGGACCAAAATTCATTTTTTGAGCAAAACGAATAAATCTTATTTTTTCATAGGCAAAGTCAAAATCTGCAGGAACTTTATGTTCCACTTGAGATTTTAGAGCTTCAGGAAGAATCGAAACTAAAAGATCGCGAGCTAACTCACAAGCGCGTAAACCAACATCACGTTGTTGATATTCAAATACTAATGTATATTCACCCTCTTTACCAGTGCCACGTGTGCGACCAAAGCTCACATCGATACCTGATTGCATTTGTATTTCAAGAGTTACGTGTTCCCAAATATGACCAATCCAAGTGCCTTCATCTTCTTTTAAACGTCTTACAAAGCCACCCTCTTCGCCATGCGAACAATGATGCTCATGTAAAGATGGAACAGCAATCAAAAGCTTTTCAATAAACTCTTCGCCGAGCTTAACTGAAGGCCATTGTTCCAATACACCAAGATCAATAACATGTCGAATAACTGGAAAGCCAGCATATATATTAGGACCAACATAAACATTAGTAGCAAGGATTTTCATTTGTTCTTACCTATAAAAAATGATTAATACCAGCGAATATTCTATATTAAATCACCCATCAAAAGAGTAGATTTTTATAACTATTTT
>DPRZ01000248.1 GCA_003538525.1 Neisseriales bacterium | reverse complement strand
CGTGCGTTAATGCTGCCGTTTAAATGATTAAAGCTGGGTACTTCTGATTCATTTGAGTTGATGGATACATCGGTAAAAGCAGTAGCTAAATTGAAGTCATATGGTTTTAAAATTTTACCTTTCCAATTTAGATTCACCGAGTCAATCGTTCCGCTTAAGGTTAATTTATCGCTAATATCACTAATTTTTAATAGATTATTAATTCCCGCTAATTTCAATTTACTGATATTTAAATAACCGCCAGCACCTATGCTCAGTTCGCCGCTAATTGAGGCATGTTCAAATAAATAGCCATAGCGGGTTTTAACCATTAGATCTGGGGCTTCTAATTGGTAGAGCTGCGAGCTAAGTTGTTTAACACTAATTCGACCTTTAAAATCACTAATATTGGCAACTTGAATAGTATAGGGGTTAATTTTTTGTTGGTTGCTATCCAATTTGGTATCAATTGATTTCAGATGTCCATTTGCAATTTTTGCAGTTAAGTTAATTAAATAACCTTTCGTACCAATATTATTGATTTGTAGTGTACCATCACTCCAATCGTTAATTTGGCTTAATTTGCTGCCATTAAAATCTAATTTGGCTTCCATATGGCTGCGTGGGAAATTTATATTAAAATTCAAGTGATGCTGGTTAGAACCTGAATTTTGCGCATTGAAATAAAATTTGTCAATTATGAGTGGGCGAATTTTATGTTTACTATCCAGTAAAATTAAATCAATGTTAGCTAGAGAAATATTTTTTTGGTGTAACAGAAAATTTTCCCAGTCAAATGTGCTGGTGCTTGGCGTAGCTAAATTAGTTAAAATTTCGTGATTTAATAATAAGTTATTGTGTTGATCATATTCAAAATTAAGTGAGCTACCCGATAGTCCGATGTCACTAAAAATAGGTTGTAAATAAAATAAACTGCTATACGATAGGGTTAAATTAATGTGCTTAAGTTTAAAAAAGATTTGCTTGGTCGTTGGATTCGTTAGACTTAAATTACTAATTCGTAGATTGGGTTCAAAATCATCAAATCCAGTCGTTAAGCGCGTATAACTTAATTGATAGCCGGTCTTCTCAAGAACTAATTGATCTATCTTACTGCGATAGTGATCGAGATTTAGAAATAAATAAGCTGCTCCAGAGAAGCTGCTAACTAGAATTATGCTCACGCCGCCCAAAACATATTTAAGAGTTTTTTTCGACTTAAGTTTATTTTTCTGTGCTGCTTTAGTGCTAGTTAATTTAGTTTTTTTCATCTTTTTGCCTATTGCAGTTGATTTTCTTGCCAACTACCACTAATTGGGTTGGGAAGCATAAAGTATTCTGCACCAAAGCTGTCAAATTCTTCATTGTTACCATTAACATTGTGTAAAATATTTTGTTTCAAATTTGGGAAGTCTTGAATATTGCTCCCAAAATAAGCAATTAATGGTGTTGCACGCTGTTGTTTAGTGCTAATTACATTTTCGTAATCACCGCTGGTAATCGCATTGAAGCGCGGGTTTTTATTACTATCGGTGCTGTCATTGGCAAAAATTACGCTATCGTAACAAATTTCATTGTGGTTGAGGTTTTGAATAGTAGCAGCCATAGTATTTATGCCACTTTCACCACCGCCATTGCGGTTCGTTACAATAAATACTTTACCACCAAGCTCTTGAATCCCACAGCTTAGTTCCGCTGCACCTGGGGTTGCTGGAAGGGTATTTTTAGTTTCATATGTATAACGTGTCTCGATACTCTCAGGGTTGCAAGTATTTAATTTTTGCAATGCATAACCTGAATCATCAAGTAGAGTTGCATCTAAGGCGAGCGCAACACCCCAAGTTTTTGGTTTTAAATTTTCATGCATAATGGTATCACTGATAGTATCTTCGGCGTTACTGAAAATTTGTCGATAAAGCGCTTTCATTTCGGCTGAATTACGGTACCACAGCATAGCGGCATAATATTTTGAATTGATTAGCGCTTCGTTGCTGCATTCTTTATTTTCCTTGGCTTCTTTTTGCTGATTTTTATCGGCATAGCTGCTAGCTAAGATTAAGCTAAAACCAAGTAGAAGCATAATTTTTTTAAGCATGGCGGATTACCTCGGGAACTAAGTTAAAACATTGGTGGATTTGCCAACCGAATGGAGTGTGTTTTAAGAGTGCTAATTGGGTACATTTAGTTAAGACTGGATAGCTTTGTGAACTAAAATATTCCCATGCTGAATTAAAATCTATTTCAGCTAGATCGCGATTTATAATGCTGATATGGGGTGTGAATTTATCCTCTGGATGTAATTTAGTCAATAATAAAATTTGTTGTTTAGTTTTCGCTTGTAGTAAGCTAAGCGCTAAATTAGCAGCAAAACCAAGGTAAATTGTACGAACGCCAAAATGTTGCCAGCCCTTTAGTTGTAATTCGAGTTCATGCTGTTGAGTAGCTAGGTGAGCTAGAATCAGTGTAATTTGATTAAGCGCTCTTTCATCGGCATTAAATGGTGGAATTAGCGTAATGTGCGCTGGAGAACGTAATGCTGCCTGAGCTTGAAATAAATTCTGTGCCTGTTGTTTATACTCCAAGCACAGCTGACTAAGCTTGTCATCAGGTAATAGAGCAATATAATAAAGTTCACGCATCAGTTAAAATCAACTTATTTTTCTTCAGCAAGAATGATTTGGCGTACCCGCATTAGATCATCCAAGGTATCGACACCAGCCGCAGGCGCATGATTAGTGATCATAACCGCTATTTTATAGCCGTTATAGAGTGCGCGCAGTTGTTCAAGGGCTTCAATTTGCTCGAGTGGGCAAGATGGAAGTTGCTGATAAATATTTAGAAAGCTTACTTGATAGGCATAAATCCCAATATGGCGCAGTACATTTAGCTGTTTAGGCGCTTCAAAATCTTTGGCATTAGTGTAGCCGTCACGATAATAGGGAATTGGTGCACGTGAGAAATAGAGTGCTAGATTATCTTTATTAAGCACGGTTTTTACCACATTTGGGTTAAAAATTTCATCGGAGCTATGAATTGGATGAGCGATAGTTGCAATTGCAGTTTGTTTGCGCACAATGAACTCTGCTAAATGATTAATTAATTCAGGATCAATTAATGGCTCATCGCCTTGAACGTTAATAATTATTTCATCATCAGCTAATTTAAGTAATTGGACTACTTCGGCAATTCGATCGGTTCCAGATTGGTGTTCTACATCGGTCATGATTACATCTAACCCATGTTGCTGACACACCTCATAGATTTCGTGGTGATCGGTAGCTATTACCACTCGTTTAGCTTGGCTTTTTTGTGCTTGTAAAGCTACGCGAACAATCAAGGGTAACCCAACTACGTCCATTAACATTTTACGCGGTAAGCGCGTTGAACTCATTCTGGCTGGGATTACAACGGTGAAATTACTCATGTTCCAATTTCCTCGCTTGATCAATTAACATGACAGGAATGCCATCGTCAATTGGATAGGATAATTTACATTTATGACAGATTAGTTCTTGTGCTGATTTAATATATTCTAACTTGGCTTTACATTCTGGGCAAACTAGAATTTCTAATAATTTTACATCCACGGTTTAAATTCCTTTATTTGATTAAGTCTTTAATGCTGTCAATGAGTTTTTCATTGTTTAATTTAGCCTGAACTACGGCAATCCAGATATTGTCAGCTTTAAATTGAGCTAA
Source organism: Neisseriales bacterium (assembly GCA_003538525.1). GTDB lineage: Bacteria > Pseudomonadota > Gammaproteobacteria > Burkholderiales > UBA11063 > Aquella. Next base: position 1,102 of record DPRZ01000248.1, on the reverse strand, counting down.
TTTAGTATAATCCTTTTCAGTAGTTATTATCGCATATTTTGGGTTAATATCGGCGGCTTGATAATGATAATGATCGGGAAAAGCTTGCCATTGATTAATTTTTAAGCCTAATTGCTCTAGATAATCAAAAAAACGCCCAGGGTTGCCAATTGCCGCCATTGCCATGATTGATGTATTTTTCATTTCAGCAACGCACGCAATTGTTTGAGTTACTGGGTTAAAGAAATGCACGAACTCTAGTTCTTGATAATAAATTGGTTTTTGGTAGGGCAGTAAAATCTGATCCAAGCTTGCATGATTATAGTTGCCATTAACTACCAGTGCATCAACACGGTTTAAGCGATTCATCGGTTCACGTAGTGGACCTAAAGGTAACACTTGTTGATTACCAAACATGCGGCTGCTATCGACTACACAAATTTCTAGATCGCGGGCTAAATAATAATGTTGCATACCATCATCAGCAAGGATTAATTGCGTATCCGGGAATTGACGTAAGAGTAATTTTCCTGCGGCAACCCGCTTGGCCCCAATTGCAACCCGATGACCTGCTTGTGCGTAAATTAGCCCCTCATCGCCAACTTCGAGGCTGTCATCTTGCGCTGAAACAATTTTAGCATCTTTGTGTGTACCCTTATAACCACGTAGAATTATGCCTACTTTGATGCCTTGTGTGCTGAGGGTTTGTGCCAAATATTTTGTTAATGGAGTTTTACCTGCACCACCAACGCTGATATTACCAATAATTACGACAGGCACAGCTAAACGCGTACTTGGTTTGATTTTTAATTTAAATAAATAGCGGCGTATAGTTGTGATCAATTCATAAATCAAACTTAATGGCAGTAGTAGGATAGTTAACAATAAGTCAGATTTCAGATACCAGTGTTTTTCAATTATTCGTTGAAGTTTCATATTGTTCTCTTGCTTATTTAGGGAGTAATATTCAACTGATTATGGTGCTAACTTATTTGTTTCAACCATAGACAGCGAGAAATTAATATAGGTAAAAAATAATTTCATAACCTTATTATAGTTAAGTCGACTCATTGCTTGCATAATTAAATTATTCATGCTATAGTAACGACCTTGCAAGGTTAGT